>NZ_WFYD01000001.1 GCF_015490265.1 Sulfurivirga sp.
GTACTCACCTTCGCCCAGTATTACCGTCGCAGCGTCACACCAGAGCGCATCCGCAAGGGGCGGGCGCTGCTGAAAAAATACCGTCCCATTCTCGACAGGGTGACGAGGGAAACCGGCGTGCCGGGCCGCTTCCTCATCGCCTTCTGGGGCATGGAGACCAACTACGGCGGCTTTACCGGCAACACGCCCATCATCCGCGCACTGGCCACGCTGGCCTACGAGGGGCGGCGGGAGAAGTTCTTCACCCGCGAGCTGATCGCCGCGCTCAAGATCGTGCAGAACAACCACTTCAAGCTGCACCAGCTCAAGGGCTCATGGGCCGGCGCCATGGGGCAGGTGCAGTTCATGCCCTCCAACTACCTGCGCTACGGTCGTGACGGCAATGGTGACGGGCGCGTGGACCTTTGGAATACCCTGGAAGACGCCTTTCTCTCCGCCGGCTACTTCCTCGCCCATCTGGGCTGGCACGGCGGCGAGACCTGGGGACGGGAAGTAAAACTGACCCGACGTTTCTCCCGCTACGAGCTGGCCGACGGGGTGCGCCGGCGCAGCCTGAGCGAGTGGGCCAAGCTGGGCGTGGTCCGCGCCGATGGTCGCCCGTTGCCAAAAAAGGGCCCCATGGCGGCGCTGTGGCTGCCCATGGGCCACACGGGGCCAGCCTTTCTGCTCTATCCCAACTTCTACGTGATCAAGAAGTGGAACCACAGCTACAACTACGCCCTGTCAGTAGGGCTGCTGGCCGACGCCATCGTGGGCCGGCCATTGCGGGCCTGGCTGCCGCAAAAGCCCGCCGGCATTCCCCGCGCGCGGCTGCGCGCCATCCAGCAGGCGCTCAAGGCGCAGGGGTATGCCATCGGCAAGGTGGATGGCATTTTCGGTGGCCGTTCACGCACGGCACTGCGCAAATGGCAGCAGGAGCAGGGGCTCCCCGCCGATGGCTGGCCCTCTGAAACCATCTGGTGGAAACTGCATGAGCAGAAACAACAGGCGCAATCCCGCACCGTCGCCGACCGGCACTGAGCGCTCGCCCCGCGTGCTGCCGTGGCGCATCTGGAAGGAACAGAGCCATCTGGTGCGCCTCAACCTGCGTCTGGCGCACCTGAAGAAGCAGATGCGTGACGAGCATCCGGATGTTCGCGACGGCGATCTCAGGCGCGATGGTAAGGATGATGATTGAGCACGCTCCAGGCACGGTAGAGCTGCTCGGCGACGATGACCCGCACCAGCGGATGGGGGAAGGTCAGCTTGGACAGGGACCAAGTCCAGCGCGCCTTCTGCAACAGGCGCCCGTCCAACCCGTCCGGACCGCCCACCAGCAGCGCCACATCCTGCCCGCCTTCCAGCCACTGGGCCAGCTTGCGTGACAGGCCCACCGTGGAGACCTCCTGCCCGTATTCATCCAGCGCGATGACCAGGGCTCCCCTGGGAATGGCCGCTTCGATGGCTTCGGCCTCCTTTTCCTTGAGCCGGTCGATGCTGGCATTGCGCCCGCGGGCGGGCATGGGCAGTTCCACCAGCTTCAGGCTGCAACAGGCGGGCAGGCGCTTTGCGTATTCCTCAAAGCCGGTCTGCACCCACGCGGGCATCTTCTGCCCGATGGTGATCAGATGGATGTTCATGCGTCGGTGACGGCCTCTCCCCGCGCCGGCGTGACCGACCAGAGCTTCTCCAGCGCGTAATAGGCGCGGCTGCGCTCGGTCATCACGTGCACCACCACATCGCCCAGATCTACCAGCACCCATTCCGGATCCTGCGGCGCCTCCACGCCCAGCGGCGGGTGACCGGCGTCCTTGGCCGCCTGCGCCACCGCCTCGCCCAGCGCCTTCACATGGGTCACCGACGTGCCGGTGGCGATGATCATGTAATCGGTGAAGTCGCAGTTTTGGCGCACATCCAGCACCTGCATGTCGCGCCCCTTGCCGTCATCCAGCGTGTCGGTCACCAGCGTCCTGAGCTGTTCGGCGTTCATGCGTCTGTCACATCCTCATAGAGTCGATGGGAAGCCATATACTCTACCACGGCCTGCGGAGTGAGGAAATCGATCGGCTCGCCGGCGGCGCGCAGGCGGCGGATGGCAGTGCTGCTGATATCCAGCTGGGTCACCTCCAGCATGCCCACGGCACCGGCGGACGGTAGGTCGGCCAGCGCCCCCGTCCACACGGCGGAGCGCAAGGGCGCCGGCACCTCGGCCGGCGCGCCAGGGCGGCGCGTCACCACCAGAGCGGCCAGTTCCAGAATGTCTTCCCAGCGGTGCCAGCGGTCAAAGGCGGCGAAGGCGTCCTGCCCCATCATCAGCACCAGCTCGGCAGAGGGAAAGTCCGCTTTCAGGCTTTCCAGCGTCTCCACCATGTAGCTGGGCGCATCCCGCATCAGCTCGCGGGTGTCCAGCACGAACTGTGGTATCGGCGCGATGGCGCGGCGCACCATCTCGGCCCGCTGCGCGGCGCTGGCATGGGGGCTGTCCCGGTGCACCGGCACATGGCAGGGAATGAAGCGCATCTCGTCCAGACGGCAGGCGCGCAGCACCTCCAGCGCCGGACGCAGATGGCCGAAGTGAACGGGATCGAAGGTGCCGCCGTTGACGCCGATGCGCCGGCTCACACAGCCACCTCCGCCATGTCGCCCTTGGCCTCGAGCCAGGCGCGCCGGTCGGCGGCGCGCTTTTTGGCCAGCAGCATGTCGAGCACCTGCTCGGCCCGGCCCGGCTCCAAGGTCAGCTGCACCAACCGGCGTGTCTCCGGCGCCATGGTGGTCTCCCGAAGCTGCGCCGGGTTCATTTCGCCCAGCCCCTTGAAGCGGGTGACGGTCACCTTGCCCGGCAGCTTCTCGGCGGCCACCCGATCGAGAATGCCCTGCTTTTCCGCCTCATCCAACGCATAGAACACCTGCCTGCCCACATCGATGCGATACAGTGGTGGCATGGCCACGTAGATGTGGCCGTTTTCCACCAATGCCGGAAAGTGGCGCACGAACAACGCGATCAGCAGCGTGGCGATATGGGCACCGTCGGAGTCGGCGTCAGCCAGTATGCAAATCTTGCCGTAGCGCAGGCCGGACAGGTCGTCACTGCCCGGATCCACCCCGATGGCCACGGCAATGTCGTGAATCTCCTGCGAGGCGAGCACCTGATCGGCCGGCACTTCCCAGGCATTGAGGATCTTGCCCCGCAGCGGCATGATGGCCTGAAAGGTCTTGTCGCGCGCCTGCTTGGCGGAGCCGCCGGCGGAATCCCCTTCCACCAGAAACAGCTCTGTCAGGCTCAGGTCCGTCTCGGTGCAGTCCGCCAGCTTGCCCGGAAGCGCCGGGCCGCTGGCCACCTTCTTGCGCGCCACCTGCTTCGCCTTGCGGCTGCGCCGCTGGGCGTTGCGGATGGCCAGCTCGGCGATGGCGCGTCCCTGTTCCACATGCTGGTTGAGCCACAGCAGCAGGGCATCCCGCACCACGCCGGAGATGAACGGCACACACTCGCGCGAGGAGAGGCGCTCCTTGGTCTGGCCGGCGAACTGGGGATCCAGCATCTTGGCAGAGAGCACGAAGGCCGCATCGCGCCACACGTCCTCACCGGTGAGCTTGACGCCCCGGGGCAGCAGGCCATGCAGCTCGCAGAACTCCCGAAACGCCTCCAGCACGCCCTGCCGCAGGCCGTTGACATGGGTGCCGCCCTGCGGCGTGGGAATCAGGTTGACATAGCTCTCCTGCACCGGCGGCTCACCCTCGCTCAGCCACACCAGCGCCCAGCTGACCGCCTCGGTTTCTCCTTCCGCCTCGCCGGTGAAGCCTTCTGGCGGCAGCACCTCCGCATCGCCCACCGCCTCCAGCAGATAGTCGCGCAGGCCATCCTCATAGCGCCACTCGACGGTCTCGTCCGTCAGTTCATCATGGAAGCGCACCTTCAGGCCCGGGCACAGCACCGCCTTGGCCCGCAGCAGGTGCTTCAGCCGGCCCAGGTTGAACTTCACCGTGTCGAAAAACTGCGGGTCCGGCCAGAAGCGCACCTCCGTGCCCGTGTCCTTCTTGCGCACCTTGCCGATCTCCCGCAGCGGCTCCACGCACACACCGTGCTCAAAGGCGATGAACCACTTCTTCCCGTCCCGGCGGATGGTGACCTCCACCCGGGTGCTCAGGGCGTTGACAACGGAGACGCCCACGCCGTGCAACCCGCCGGAGAAGGTGTAGGCCTTGTTGGAGAACTTGCCGCCGGCATGCAGCCGGGTGAGGATCACCTCCACGCCGGGCGCCCCCTCCTCCGGATGAATGTCCACCGGCATGCCGCGGCCGTTGTCGCGCACGCTCAGGCTGCCATCGGCATGGTGCACCACCTCGATTTCGGTGGCGTAGCCGGCCAGTGCCTCGTCCACACTGTTGTCGATCACCTCCTGCGCCAGATGGTTGGGCCGGGTGGTGTCGGTGTACATACCCGGGCGCTTGCGCACCGGCTCAAGCCCGGTGAGCACCTCGATTTCCGCCGCCGTGTAGCCGCTCATGGATTCAGTTTCCTCGGAAAGGGTGAAAACAGGACAAAACCGGCCAAATTGTGCCGCAAGGCGCAGGGCGCGGCAAGCGCGCCGGCGCGGCACACCCCAAAATTGGGGGAGGCCCCGTCATGGAACATCTGCACGGAACACCGGCATCGGCAAAGCCACACCGGACAACTGGAAGCCGGTTCTTCAGGCTCGGGACAAGCCCGCTCAGCCCTCCCCTCCACGGCATTCGTGGCACAAAAACAGGCCGTGACGTGCCCGGCTGGCATGCGATCTCTCAATTTCAGGGGAGGCCCCGTCAAGTGGCCTTTTTGCCGGGAAAAATGGCCGGTTTTCCCGCCGCCGGAAAGTGTCCTGGCAAAAATGGGGGAGACCCCGTTGCCCGGCGTCATTGCGGACATCAGAAAGAGAAAAACAGGCCGCCCGCCGTGCGGCCGGCGCACGACACAGCAATTTCAGGGGAGCCCCCGTCCGCGGCGGCTACGCCTTCAACGCCGCCCAGGCGGCGTCGTAATCCGGCTCCTGTGCGATTTCCGGCACCAGCTGGGCGTGGCGTACCACATTGTTCTCGTCCAGCACCACCACCGCACGGGCACACAGGCTGCGCAGCGGGCCGGAAGCGATCAGCACGCCGTAGTCCCGGGCGAACTGCCGGTCGCGCATCAGCGACAGCGGCGTCACATGGCCGAGCCCGTGGGCCTCCACAAAGCGCTTCTGGGCAAAGGGCAGATCACAGGAGATGACCAGCACCGCCACATCCGGATGATCACCGGCCTGCGCATCGAACACCTGTGTGGACCTGGCGCACACGGACGTATCCAGACTGGGCACGATGCTCAGCAGCTTGGGCCGTCCCTCGAAGGCGGCCAGCCCCACATCTTCCAGCGTCTGACTGGTCAGACAGAAATCCGGAGCATGATCGCCCACACGGGGAAAGCTGCCTGACAGCTCGATGGGTTCGCCCTTGAATGTCACGCGCATGGTTCACCTCCTCTTCCTGTCTGTTGTCTGCATGCAGCTTCATTATGCAAAAAACCCGACCGGGCACTACACTAATCCCCATGCCGAACCGAGATCTGAACCTGCGCCAGCTGCGGCGCGAATACGCGGACACGCCTCTGCGCCGCCGCGATCTTGCGGACGACCCCATGATCCAGCTGCGCTGCTGGCTGGAGGACGCCCGTGCCGCCGGCGTGCGTGACCCCTCTGCCATGACCCTGGCCACGGTGGACCGTTTCGGTCAGCCGCAGGCGCGGGTGGTGCTGCTCAAGGAACTGGACGAAGGGCTGGTGTTCTACAGCCATGGCCTGAGCGACAAGGGCCGTGCGCTGGCGCTGCACCCGAAGGCGAGCCTGCTGTTTTTCTGGGACGCCCTCGACCGACAGATCCGCATCGAAGGCAGCGTGGAGCGACTGGATGCGGCCCACACCTGCGACTACTTCCACCAGCGCCCGCGCGACAGCCAGCTGGCGGCGCTGATCTCACGCCAGAGCGAGCCAGTCGCCAACCGCAATGCGCTGGAAGCGGCATGGCAGGCCGCTGACCGCGCCCACCCCGACACCGTGCCCTGCCCACGGGACTGGCACGGCTGGCGCCTGCACCCGGCCCGCTTCGAGTTCTGGCAGGGCCGGCCGAGCCGACTGCATGACCGCTTCCGCTATCAGCGCAGAGACGGCCGCTGGTGCATCGAGCGGCTGGCGCCATGACCCACCTTCAACCAGTGCGGGATTTTGTCGTGAGCGAACGTCCCATCAAACTGCATCAGAGCTGGCTCGACCATGTAGGCGACGAATTCCGCCAGCCCTACATGCAGCAGCTGCGCACCTTTCTGGTGAATGAGATGCGTGCCGGCAAACAGATCCTGCCGGAGCCGAAACTGTGGTTCAACGCCCTCAACACCACCCCCTTCGACCGGGTGAAGGTGGTCATCCTCGGGCAGGACCCCTACCCCACGCCCGGCCACGCCCACGGGCTGAGCTTCTCCGTGCCGCCCGGCGTGCGCCCGCTGCCCAAATCGCTGCAGAACATCTTCACCGAACTGCGGGACGATCTCGGCATCGACCACTTTGCCAACGGCTGCCTGCAGGGCTGGGCGGAACAGGGCGTGCTGCTGCTCAACGCCGTGCTCACCGTGGAAGCGCGCAAGCCCAACAGCCATCAGGGCAAGGGCTGGGAGCCGTTCACCGACGCGGTGGTGCAGGCGCTCAACCGCGAGCGGCAGGGGCTGGTCTTCCTGCTGTGGGGCGCCTATGCCCAGAAGAAGGGGCGCATCATCGACCCGAAGCGGCACCATGTCATCCGCTCGCCCCATCCTTCTCCACTCTCGGCACACCGGGGCTTTTTCGGCAGCCGCCCCTTCTCCCGGGCCAACGCCTGGCTCGAACAACAGGGAGTCGCTCCCATTGATTGGTCCGCCTGATGCCGGTATAGTGGCCGGGCATCTTTTTGCACAACCTGAATGAGGATACTCAATGAAACTGAAGCACACCCTGGCGCTCAGCGCCCTGATTGCCCTGGCCGCACCGGCTGCCATGAGCGCGGAGACCGCTCCGCAGGCCCATCCCCGCAGCCCCTTGGCGCAGATGCTCAACCTGACGCCGGAGCAGGAGCGCAAGATCGAAGCCATCCGGCAGAAATATCAGCAGAAGATTGAAAAGCTGGCCAAAGAAGGCGAGGCCAAGATCGAAGCCGTGCTGACGCCGGAACAGAAGAAGAAGCTGGAAGCCTTCAAGGCCAAACGCGCCGCCATGATTCAGCGCATGCGCGAGGCCATGCAGCAGCGCCGCGCCCAGGCCGCCCAGCAGGCGGGCGAGAAGAAGCAGTAAGCGAAAGCCTGCATGCGCCGATACGAAAAAGCGGGCCTTGGCCCGCTTTTTTCATACCGGCAAAAAGCGGTTCAGCACTTGGGCCGCATCAGCCCCGCCTCCACCTCCTCTCGCACGGCACGCCCCTGCAGCTTTTCCACCAGGTGCAGGGCGAAGTCCATGGCCGTGCCCGGCCCCATGGAGGTGACGATGTTGTCGTCCTCCACCACCGGTTCGGGCACATACTCCATGTCCCGGGCCGGCTGCTGGTCCAGCACGCCCGGATAGCTGGTGGCCCTGTGCCCATCCAGCAGCCCGGCCTCCCGCAACACCTGCGGCGCGGCACAGATGGCCGCCACCGGCTTGCCGGCCGCATGCATGCGGCGCAGCATCTCCAGAATGCGCGGGTCGTCACGCAGATAGTCGGCACCGGGCAGGCCACCGGGCAGCACCACCAGGTCGAAGGCCTCATCCTTCACCGCGTCCAGCGTGGTGGCCGCCAGCAGCACCGTGCCGCGGCTGGCGTGAATCTCCCGGTTGTCGTCCAGACTGGCGGAGACCACCTCCACGCCACCACGGGCGAGAATGTCCATGATGGTGACCGCCTCCAGTTCTTCACACCCCTGTGCAAGGGGCACCAGAACGCGCTTGCTGCTCATCACTTGTCCTCCATCTGCTGTGCCAGAGACATGCCCTTGACCAGATTGAGCGCTTCATACAGCTCATAATCCTTGTCCAGCAGCTTGCGGATCTCCTCACGGTCGTCCGCCTTCCTGTCGGCCTTGACCGGCTTGTCATCCTTGTGGTCCAGATGTCCTTTCAGATCCGCCTCGTGCACTTCAAGCGCATCGTCGCCGTCCACCTTCTCCACCTTCAGGCGCGGGATGGTCACGTCCGGCACGATGCCGGTGGCCTGAATGGAGCGGCCGGAAGGCGTGTAGTAGCGCGCCGTGGTGATCTTGAGCGCCGCGCCGTTGCTCAGCGGCATCAGCGTCTGCACCGAACCCTTGCCGAAGGTCTTGCGCCCGGCAATCAGGGCCCGATGATGATCCTGCAGCGCGCCGGAGACGATCTCCGAGGCGGAGGCCGTGCCCTCATTGACCAGCACCACGATGGGTCGGCCGTCCAGCACATCGCCGCTGCGGGCCTCGAACTTCATGCGCGCATCGGCCGTGCGTCCCTTGGTGTAGACGATCAGCCCGTCATTGAGGAAAGCATCCGACACCTTGACCGCGGCGGTGAGCACGCCTCCCGGATTGTTGCGCAGATCCAGCACCAGCCCCTTGAGCGGGCCGCCGTTCTTCTTCTCCAGCTTCTGGATCGCCTCGATCAGGTCCGAACCGGTGCGGATCTGGAACTGGCTGATGCGCACATAGCCGAAGCCGGGCTCCAGCAGCTTCTGCTTAACCGACTTGACCTTGATGATGGCTCGCTTGAGCTTGATCACCAGCGGCTTGTTCTCACCCTTGCGCACGATGGTCAGGGTCACCTCCGTGCCCGGCTTGCCGCGCATCAGCTTGACCGCCTCGGTCAGCGTCATACCCTTGACCGGCTTGTCATCGATCTTGATGATCAGATCCCCGCTGCGGATGCCCGCCCGCTGCGCCGGCGTGTCGTCAATGGGCGCCACCACCTTGACGAAACCGTCCTTGTCCATGCCCACTTCCATGCCCAGGCCGCCGAACTCGCCGGTGGTGTGTTCCTGCATCTCCTTGAAGGCCTTGGGCGGCAGGTAGTCGGAATGGGGGTCGAGATTGGACACCATGCCCTTGATGGCGTTTTCGATCAGCGTCTTTTCCGACACCGGCTCCACGTAGTTGCGCTCCACCAGGTTGAACACCTCGACAAAGGTGCGCAGCTCCTTCAGCGGCAGACCCCGCTGCGCCGGCTGCCGGTCTCCGGCCATGCTGCTGGCGCCCACCACGATCATGCCGCCCATCAGGGCGCCGGAGAGCATCCAGCCCAGTTTGCGTGTCCAGTTCATCTCGACTCCTTTTTGTGCCGACATAAGAATAACGTCGCTTCATTATAAAGAAGTTTGCATGACAAACCGGCGACGGCCCGATAAAATCCGCCTGACGCTTATATTCAGATAATAAGAAACACTGATACGAGAGGCCATCATGCTCAAACAGGTGGATCATCAATTCTTCGACATGCGCGAGGAGAACATCGAACAGGCCGCACGGGCGCTCAAGGCCATGGCGCATCCGTTGCGGCTGAAGATTCTGTGCGTCATCGGCGAGGACGAACTGCCGGTGATGGAGATCGTCAACAAGGTGGGCACCACGCAGAGCAACGTGTCCCAACACCTGGACATTCTGCGGGAAAAGGGAATCGTGGTCTCCCGCCGAGAAGGCAGCAAGATCCTCTGCCGGGTCAAGAGCTCGCAGATCCTTGATCTGATGGACGCGATGCAGAAGAC
>NZ_WFYD01000002.1 GCF_015490265.1 Sulfurivirga sp.
GATCAGGTGGATGTCATCGAGGTGCTGGTGCAGCCCGGTGACCACGTGGATGTGGACGATTCGCTGATCACGCTGGAATCCGACAAGGCCACCATGGAAGTGCCGTCTCCCTACGCCGGCACCATCGAGGAGATGCTGGTCAAGGAGGGCGACAAGGTCAAGACCGGTGATCTGATCGCCCGCATGGCGGTCGAGGCCATTGATGAAGCCGAAAAACCCGTTGAAACGCCTTCTGAGACGGCGGAAACCGCTTCCGCCGCCGGCGCGGCAGCGGCCGAGCCGGCAAAAATGGGGGAGACCCCGTCCCCGGCCACCTTCGACGGCGAGGCGGACATGCACGCCGAGGTGCTGGTGCTTGGTGGCGGTCCCGGCGGCTATACCGCCGCCTTCCGGGCCGCCGACCTGGGCAAGAAGGTGGTGCTGGTGGAGCGCTACCCGGTCATCGGCGGGGTGTGCCTCAACGTGGGCTGCATTCCCTCCAAGGCGCTGCTGCACATGTCGGTCATCCTGAATGAAACGCGCGAGCTGGCCGAACATGGCTTGAAATTCGCCGAGCCGGAGATCGATCTGGACAAGCTGCGCGCCTACAAGAACAGCGTCATCAGCAAGCTCACCGGTGGTCTGGCGGCACTGGCCAAGCAGCGCAAGGTGGAGATCGTGCAGGGCTATGGCCGCTTTTCCAGCGCCAACACCGTTACTGTGGAGCTGGCCGAAGGCGGGCAGAAGACCATCTCCTTCGACAGCGCCATCATCGCCGCCGGCTCCCGTCCCATTAAACTGCCGTTCATTCCTCATGACGATCCGCGCGTGATGGATTCCACCGACGCGCTGGAGCTGCCGGAAGTGCCCGGACGCATGCTGGTCATCGGCGGCGGCATCATCGGCCTTGAGATGGCGCAGGTGTATGACAGCCTGGGCGCGAAGATCACCGTGGTGGAGCTGGGCGACACCATCATCCCCGGTGCCGACAGGGATATCACCCGTCCGCTGCTCAAGCGCATCAGGGAACGCTATGAGAATGTCTATCTCAATGCGAAGGTGACCAACGTGGAGGCCACCGCCGATGGCCTGGTGGTCAGCTTCGAGGGCAAGGACGTGCCGGAAACCGACAGCTTCGACCGCATTCTGGTGGCGGTGGGGCGTGCACCCAACGGCCAGCTCATCGACGCCGACAAGGCGGGCGTGTTCGTGGACGAGCGCGGCTTCATTCCGGTGGACGAGCGTCAGCGCACCAACGTGCCGCACATCTACGCCATCGGCGACATCGTCGGCCAGCCCATGCTGGCCCACAAGGCGGTGCACGAAGGCAAGGTGGCGGCCGAGGTTATCTGTGGTCTGCCGTCCGCCTTCACGCCCATGGGCATTCCTTCCGTGGCCTATACCGATCCGGAAGTGGCCTGGGCCGGCAAGACGGAAGAAGAGCTCAAGGCCGAAGGCATCGAGTATGAAAAGGGCGTCTTCCCGTGGGCGGCGTCCGGTCGCAGCCTGAGCCTCGGCCGTGACGAGGGCATGACCAAGGCGCTGTTTGACGCCAGAACCCATCGCATTCTCGGTTGCGGCATGGTCGGCCCCAACGCCGGCGAGCTGATCGCCGAGGCCATGCTGGCCATCGAAATGGGCGCGGACATGCAGGACATCGGCCTGACCATCCACCCGCACCCGACCCTGTCGGAAACCTTCGCCTTCGCCGCCGAAATGGCCGAGGGCACCATCACGGACCTGATCGCGCCCAAAAAGCGCAAATAGTCCGTGAACCGACGCAGAACAGGCCGCCTCCGGGCGGCTTTTTCATAATGGGATGGCGTGCAGCCGACAGGAAGGAGGTTCCTCATTCATGGAAAACCTGACGCTGGTGGCGCTGTGCGTGCTGATCGGCCTGCTGCTGCAGCGGGTGCATGTGTTCCATGCGGCGCCGGAGGTGCTCAACGCCTGGGTCATCTGGGTGGCGCTGCCGGCGGTCATTCTCCACTATCTGCCGCAGATCCACTTTTCCGCCGACCTGCTGGGGCTGGTGGTGGTGCCCTGGACGCTGCTGGCCTTCACGGCGGGTCTGGTGCTGTGGCTGGGCCGGCTGTTCGGCTGGTCGCGCAATACCATCGGCGCGCTGCTGATGCTGGCGCCACTGGGCAACACCTCCTTTCTGGGCATTCCCATGCTGGAGGCGCTGCTGGGAGATCAGAGCATTCCCTATGCGCTGGTGTACGATCAGGCCGGCTCCTTTCTGGCGGTGGTGCTCTATCTGCCCTTTGTGGCCGCTTTCTATGCGGGAGACGGCCAGTTCAGCTGGCGACGGGTGCTGCACAAGATGTTCACCTTTCCGCCCATGATCGCCGCGCTGGTCACCTTCGCCACCTGGACGCTGCCCCGACCCGACTGGCTGGAGAGCAATCTGATCCGACTGGCCGACACGCTGGTACCGGTGGCCATGGTGGCGGTGGGGCTTCAGCTCAAACTGCGCCTGCCGCAGGGGCTCGGGCAACCCTTTGCCGTCGGCATGGCGCTCAAGATGGGGCTGATGCCGCTTATGGCGCTATGGCTGATTCAACTGCTGGAGATGCGCGGCCTGCCGGCGCGCACCGCACTGCTGGAGGCGGCCATGCCCACCATGATCACCGCCGGCGCGGTGGCGGCCAGTCACAACCTGCAGCCCCGTCTGGCGGCGGCCATGGTCGGCTGGGGGGTGCTGGCGGCCTTTATCACCCTGCCGCTATGGTCACTTGTCGGCCGCTCACTCTGACCAGCCGGGCAGTTTTTTCGGCACGGGCGGGAAGCTCACCGGCCTGAGATCAGGCAGGCCGTGGTGCCATGGAACGGGCCGCTCGCCGGCCACCAGCGGGCGCAGGTATTCCAGCGCCTTTGAGGTGGCGTGATACCCTTCCAGCGTGATGAAGTCATCCGGCACCTGTCGTTCCAGATCCGCAACCGCTTCAATTTCGATCAGCCGCGTGTCCCACTCGAAGGGCGCATCAGCTGTCTTGTGGATGACCGGCAGCACACCGTTGCGTCCTGCGGCGGCGGCCTCCACCGCGGTGCGCCCCACTTCAAAGGCCATCTCCCAGTCGGTGAGGCTCACCAGATGGGCGGCGCTGCGCTGCAGGTAGTCGGGCACGGCGGCGTGGATTTTGGTGTCCAGATCCCGCCTGAGCCAGTCGGCCAGCTTCATGGCCGCCCCTCCCATCTGACTCCAGCCGATATGCTCTGAGTTGCAACGGGCTACGGCAAAGAAATCGCCGTCCGGCGTGCGGATGCCCTCGGACACCACGATGACGCAGTAGCCGTGCCGGTCGATGCACTCGCGCACCCGGGGCAGGAAGGCGTCATAGTCGAAAGGCCGTTCCGCAAACAGAGTCAGCAGCGGCGTGTCCGGCAGCTGGTCCAGAATCAGGCTGCCGGCCAGCGCGATCCAGCCGGTATGGCGTCCCATGGCTTCCATCAGGAACACC
>NZ_WFYD01000003.1 GCF_015490265.1 Sulfurivirga sp.
CCCGCGACGATCATCACGTCGGACTGACGGGGGCTGGGGCGGAAGATGATGCCGAAGCGGTCCAGGTCATAACGAGAGGCACCAGCGTGCATCATCTCCACGGCACAGCAGGCCAGACCGAACGTCATGGGCCACAGGGAGCCGGTACGCGCCCAGTTGATCAGCTTGTCGGCCGTGGTGGTGACCACGCCCTGCTTGAGCAGTCCTTCTACTCCCATTCCAGAGCCCCCTTGCGCCATTCATAGATGAAGCCCACCACCAGCAGCGCCAGGAAGACGCTCATGCTGATCAGGCCGAAGGTGCCGATCTCGTCCAGCACGACAGCCCAGGGAAACAGAAAGGCAATTTCAAGATCGAAGATGATGAAGAGAATGGCAACGAGGTAGAAGCGCACATCGAACTTCATGCGCGCGTCTTCAAATGCCTCGAAACCGCACTCGTAGGGAGAGAGTTTCTCATCGTCCGGTTTCTGCGGGCCCAGCAGGTATCCCGCGAGAATCGGCCCGACGCCGAAGAGAATGCCCAGTACCACGAACACCAGTATGGGCAGGTAGTTCTCCAACATAGGGTTTCCCCCTGCGTGTTTGAATATGGTGCCCAGGGCGGGAGTCGAACCCGCACGGCTTTCGCCACCACCCCCTCAAGATGGCGTGTCTACCAATTCCACCACCTGGGCGTAAATTCTTTTCGCTCGTTACTGCTGCGGCACCACCGGCTTGGGCACATCATTCTGCTGCTGTGCCGGCACGGTGGCCGTCTTCTCGATCACGCTCTGATACCCCTTGTGCTGCGAGGCACTCATGTAGGCCAGCGTGATGCTCGTAATAAAGAAAATGGTCGCCATGATCGCGGTCAGGCGCGACAGAAAGGTCGCAGAACCGCGACTGCCGAATACGGTCTGTGAGGAGCCGCCGCCAAAGCTGGCACCGGCATCCGCCCCCTTGCCCTGCTGAATCAGCACCAGACCGATAATGGCCAATGCCACCAGCAGATGAATGGTCAGCACGATGGAAAACATGTCTATTATCCCTTCACCTTGGCCGCTGCATTGCAGATGGCCAGAAAATCTTCCGCCTTGAGCGAAGCGCCACCGATCAGCCCGCCGTCAATATCAGGCTGCGAGAAGAGTGCTTCGGCATTGTTTGGCTTCACACTGCCACCATACTGAATGATCATGCGCTCGGCCGCATCCGCTGACAGCATGGCGATACGCTCGCGGATGAAGGCATGCACCGCCTGTGCCTGCTCAGGCGTGGCCGTCTTGCCGGTGCCGATGGCCCACACCGGCTCATAGGCGATTACGATGTCGCCGAACGCCTCACCACCCACACGGTCGATGACCGCCTGCAGCTGACGCTCGATCACCCGCTCGGTGATGCCGGCCTCACGCTCCTCCAGCGTTTCGCCCACACAGAGAATGGGGGTCAGCTTCGCATCCAGCGCCACCTCCACCTTGCGCGCAATGAAATCGTCATCCTCGCCATAGAGCGCGCGACGCTCGGAGTGACCGAGAATGACGTAACGACAGTCGAACTCCTTGAGCATGGGCGCGGAAATCTCGCCGGTGAAGGCCCCGTAGGCGGGCTGATCGGACATGTTCTGAGCGCCCACTGCGATGGGAGCGCTGCCCAGGGTGCGACGCACATAGTCAATATAGATGGCCGGCGGACACACGGCCACATCCACGCTGTCAGCCTGCTTCCATCCTGCGGTCAGCCCGGTCAGCAGCTCGGCGATCATCGCCTTGCTGCCATGCATCTTCCAGTTACCGGCCACAAACGGCTTTCTCATGCGTCGCACTCCGTCCGAAATAAGCAAATCTTGATAATCTTAACGAGCGATTCCGGCAAATACAATCTTGACAGTTTTGTTAAATTCTGATCTTCAGCCAGGATTCGAGCTGTTCCGCCGCCCGGTTCACCGCCGACATGTCCGGCCCCTCCACCAGAATGCGGATCAGCGGTTCGGTGCCTGATGGACGCACCAGCACTCGCCCCTCTTCGAGCGTCTCCTCAACCTCTCGCACCAGCGCCTGCCACTCGGCATCTTCCAGAATCCGCCGGTCTTCGGCACGCTTGAGGCGCACATTGCGCAGCACATTGGGATACTTGTGCAACCCCTGCAACGCCTCGCGCAGCGTCAGGCCATGCCTGCGCAGACGGGCCAGCACCTGCAGCGCGGCGATGATGCCGTCGCCCGTATCGAGTCGGTCCATGCACAAGACATGACCGGAGGGTTCCGCGCCATACAGCCAGCCGGTGTCACGCAGCTTTTCCATCACGTGGCGATCCCCCACCGGCGTGCGGGCAAAACTGATGCCTCGCGCCTTGAGTGCCGCTTCCAGACCGGCATTGGACATGACCGTGCCCACCACCCCTTCGGGCTGCGGATCCGACAGGGTGGCGAGGAGGTAGAGCAGGTCATCTCCATCCCGCTCCACGCCCTGATCGTCCACGAACACCACCCGGTCGCCATCGCCGTCGAAGGCGATGCCCAGATCAGCACCGGTTTCCAGCACTTTGGCACGCAGCGCGCGGGTGTCGGTGGCGCCACATCCCTGATTGATGTTGAGGCCATCCGGCGTCACGCCGATGGCTGTCACTTCGGCGCCCAGCTCCCGGAACACGCTGGGAGCGACATGGTAGGTGGCGCCATTGGCGCAGTCCAGCACCACCTTCAGCCCCTGCAGGCCACCGGGCGCACGGTAGGTGCTCTTGCAGAATTCGATGTACCGTCCGGCGGCGTCATCGATGCGCCGCGCGCGCCCAAGCCGGTCCGGCGAAGTCATCTCGAAGGCGCGTTCTGAAAAGACGGTTTCAATTTCTTCGGTAAGCGCATCATCCAGCTTGGCGCCAGCTGAGGAGAAGAACTTGATGCCGTTGTCGGTGTAGGGATTGTGGGAGGCGCTGATCACCAGCCCGATGTCTGCGCTGAAGGTGCGGGTCAGATAGGCGATCGCTGGCGTGGGCAGCGGGCCGGTCAGCAGCACGTCGATGCCGGCGGCGATCAGGCCCGACTCCAACGCCGCCTCGAACATGTAACCGGAGATGCGCGTGTCCTTGCCGATGAGCACCTGGCTCATGCCATGACGAGCCATCACCTGTCCGGTGGCCCATCCCAGCTCCAGCACGCGGTCAGGACGGATGACCCCCTCGCCCACGCGACCGCGTACCCCATCGGTGCCGAAAATGGATGTCTTCTCGCTCATAGCAGCGTCATGGTGATGTTGAGACTTTCTACGGTGGGGCGCACATCATGCACCCGCACCACACTGACCCCCTTCAGGGCCGCCAGCGTGGCCGCCGCCACACTGCCGGTGACCCGCTCCAGCGGATTGTCCCGCCCCAGCAGCTCACCGATCATGCGCTTGCGGGACACCCC
>NZ_WFYD01000004.1 GCF_015490265.1 Sulfurivirga sp.
CGTCATGTCCACCGGCGAGGATTACGAGGTGGATCAGGTGGGCGTGTTCACGCCCAAGCGCACGCCCACCGAGACACTCAGTGCCGGCGAGGTGGGCTATGTGATCGCCGGCATCAAGGACATCGACGGCGCGCCGGTGGGGGATACGCTCACTGACGCGCGCAATCCTGTCCCCGAGCCGCTGCCGGGCTTCAAGCCGGTGCAGCCGCGGGTGTTCGCCGGCATCTTCCCCATCAGCTCCGAGGACTACGAGGACCTGCGCGAGGCGCTGCGCAAGCTGCGTCTGAACGACGCGGCGCTGTTCTTCGAGCCGGAGACGTCCGATGCGCTCGGCTTCGGCTTCCGCTGCGGCTTTCTCGGCATGCTGCACATGGAGATCATTCAGGAGCGGCTGGAGCGGGAATACAACCTGGACCTGATCACCACCGCGCCCACTGTGGTCTATGAGGTGGAGACCAAAAAGGGCGAGGTGATCAAGGTGGACAACCCCTCCAAACTGCCGGATGCGAGCACCATCGCCGAAATCCGCGAGCCCATCATCGAGGCCACCATTCTGGTGCCGGACGAGTATGTGGGCAATGTGATGAAACTGTGCATCGAAAAGCGTGGCGTGCAGAAGAACATGACCTATGTGGGCAATCAGGTGCAGATGGTCTATGAGCTGCCCATGAACGAGGTGGTGCTGGACTTCTTCGACCGGCTCAAGTCCACCAGCCGCGGCTATGCGTCCATGGACTACGAGTTCAAGCGCTTCCAGGCGGATGATCTGGTGAAGATGGACATTCTCATCAACGGTGAGCCGGTGGATGCGCTGGCGATCATCGTGCACCGTTCCAAGGCGGTGCAGCGCGGGCGCGAGCTGATCGAGAAGCTGCGCGAGCTGATCCCGCGGCAGATGTTCGAAGTGGCACTGCAGGCGGCCATCGGTGGCAAGATCATCGCCCGCACCAACGTCAAGGCGCTGCGCAAGAACGTGACCGCCAAGTGCTACGGCGGTGATGTGAGCCGCAAGAAGAAACTGCTGCAGAAACAGAAGGAAGGCAAGAAGCGCATGAAGGCCATCGGCAAGGTAGAGCTGCCGCAGGAGGCGTTTCTGGCCGTGCTGCAGACCGGAGGAGGCGACAACGGATGAATTTCGAACTGCTGCTGGTGGTCATCACCGGCATCACCGGGGTGATTGCGCTGGTGGACAGGCTGGTCTGGGCGCCGCGGCGCGCCCAGGCGGCGGTGACCGAGAAGGTGCCGGTGATCGTGGACTATTCCCGCTCGCTGTTTCCGGTCTTTCTCGTCGTTCTGGTGCTGCGCTCCTTCGTGGCCGAACCCTTCCGCATTCCCTCCGGTTCCATGTACCCGACGCTGGAGATCGGCGACTTCATTCTGGTGAGCAAGTTCAGCTATGGCATCAAGCTGCCCATCAGCCAGCAGAAGCTGATCGACATCGGCGAGCCGAAGCGGGGAGATGTGATCGTGTTCAAATATCCGCAGAACCCTGAGCTGGACTACATCAAACGGGTGGTGGGCCTGCCGGGGGACACCATCCAGTACATCGACAAGCATCTGATCATCAACGGCAAGCCGGTGTCCATGCGCTTCAAGGGCGTCTACCACGGCGAGGGCTCCGGCAAAATGATGGACGGCGCCAAGGTGTACGAGGAATGTCTGCCGGGGGAGGGCAAGTGTCATGACATCCTGCTGGATGATGAAACGCGTCCCGGCAAGTCGCTGCTGACGCCGATCAAGGTGCCGCCCGGCCACTACTTCATGATGGGTGACAACCGCGACCACTCCAACGACAGTCGCTACTGGGGCTTCGTACCGGAGCGCAACCTCAAGGGGCGGGCCGTGCTCATCTGGATGAACTGGGACGGCACCGTGCATTT
Source organism: Sulfurivirga sp. (assembly GCF_015490265.1). Lineage (GTDB taxonomy): Bacteria > Pseudomonadota > Gammaproteobacteria > Thiomicrospirales > Thiomicrospiraceae > Sulfurivirga. The sequence continues at coordinate 1,881 of NZ_WFYD01000004.1, forward strand.
CAACCGCATCGGCAAGGTGATCCAATGAGCCAGCCGGACGCACGCGCGCTGGCGCAGCTGATGGACAGGCTGGGCTACCACTTCGGTGACGAGGCGCTGCTGCGCCGCGCCCTCACCCACCGCAGCGCTTCCGGCCAGCACAACGAGCGGCTGGAGTTTCTCGGCGACAGCCTGCTCAACTTCATCATCGGCGAGGCCCTCTACCGGGGCCACGACCGCCTGCCTGAGGGCGACCTGAGCCGGCTGCGCGCCTTTCTGGTCAAGGGCGAGACGCTGGCGGACATCGCCCAGGAGCTCAATCTGGGCGACTATCTCATCCTCGGCGGCGGCGAGCTGAAAAGCGGCGGCTACCGGCGTCGCTCCATCCTGGCCGACACGGTGGAGGCGCTGATCGCCGCCACCTATCTGGATGGTGGCATCGACGCCTGCCGGGATCTGGTGCTGCGCCTGTATGCGGACCGGCTCAGGGCGGTGGATCCGCGCAAGATCGTAAAGGATCCCAAGACGCGGCTGCAGGAATGGTTGCAGAAGCGGCGCCTGCCGCTGCCCCATTACGAGGTGCTCTCCATCACCGGCCCGGCGCACGAGCAGACCTTCCGAGTCGCCTGCGAGGTGGCCGGTCACGCACCGTTCGAGGCGGAGGCGGGCAGCCGCCGCAAGGCCGAGCAGCTGGCGGCGGAAAAGGCGCTGGACGTGCTGGAGGCGAAAAATGACTGAACGGATCGACGACCCCCGTGGCTGTGATGCGCCCTTCCGGGCCGGCTTCGTCTCCATGATCGGCCGGCCCAACGTGGGCAAGTCCACCCTGGTCAACGAGCTGATCGGGCAGAAGATCTCCATCACCGCGCCACGGCCCCAGACCACCCGCCACCGCATTCACGCCATCAAGAGCACACCGTGCCACCAGATCGTGCTGGTGGACACGCCCGGGCTGCACCAGGGCTTTCGCAAGTCGCTCAACCGCTACATGAACCGGGCGGCCAGGTCGGCGCTGGTGGACGTGGACGCGGTGGTGTTCGTGGTGGAGGCGGGCAGGTGGACCCGCGAGGACGAGGCGGTGGCGCGGCTGCTGCGGGACGTGAAGGCGCCGGTGATCGTGGCCATCAACAAGGTGGACCGCATCAAGGCCAAGTATGACCTGCTGCCGTTCATCGAACAGGTGGCGGGCAAGGTGCCCTTCCGCGCGGTGGTGCCGGTGTCCGCCTTCCGCAAGATCAATCTGGACGCGCTGGAAAAGGAAATCGTCGACTGCCTGCCGGAGCAGCCCCCCATTTTTCCGGAGGATTACGTCACCGACCGGCCCACCCGTTTTCTGGTGGCGGAGATGATCCGCGAGAAGCTGATGCGCTATCTGGGGGAGGAGGTGCCCTACGGCACCACCGTGGAAGTGGAGCAGATGCAGTGGGACGATGAAGAGGGCCGCTGGGTCATCCACGCTACCATCATGGTGGAGCGGGAAGGGCAGAAGCGCATCGTCATCGGCGACAATGGCGCCATGATCAAGAAGATCGGCACCGAGGCGCGCCGGGACATCATCAACCTGTTGGACGCGCGCGTCCATCTGGAGCTGTGGGTCAAGGTCAAGGACAACTGGTCCGACGATGACCGGGCGCTGGCCTCTCTGGGATACAGCGACGTCTGATGCTGGAGCAGCCGGCCTTTCTGCTGCACCGCCGGCCCTACCGCGAGACCAGTCTGCTGGCCAGCTTCATTACTCCGGAGCAGGGGCGGGTGGATCTGGTGGTCAAGGGGGTGCGTAGCACCAGCCGGCGGGCGCGTCAGCGGCAGGCGTGGCTGCAGCCGTTCGTGCCCCTGACGCTGCGCTGGCGACCCCGACCCGGTGGGCGCCTGAGCACCCTCTATCAGTTCGAGGCAGTCGGTGGCGGCGTGGCGCTGCGTCACATGGGGCTGCTGTGCGGCCTCTACGCCAATGAGCTGCTGCAGCGCACCCTGACCGAAGGGGAGCCGGTCGAGGCACTGTTCGAGCGCTATGTGCGCACCCTTGAGACGCTGGCGCAGACGGCGCAGCCCGCGCAACAGGCCTGGGCCTTGCGTCAGCTGGAGTGGGCGCTGCTGGAGGTGCTGGGCAGTCAGCCGCCTCTGCCGCCCGAGGGCGCCACGGCGTTGATCTGGGAGGCGTCCGGCTGGCGGGCGGCGGTGGACGGTGTGCCCGCCCCATGTGTGCTGGCGCTGGCGGAAGGCTGTTTTGAACCGGCCTGCCTCGCCGCCCAGAAGCGCCTGCTCAGGCAGCTGCTCGCTCCCTGGCTGGGTGGACGGCCCATGGAAAGCCAGCGTCTGCTGGCCCGTTTTCTTGAAAGGAGTGCAGAGTCATGAATCCCATCTATCTGGGCGTCAATATCGACCATGTGGCCACCCTGCGTCAGGCCCGTGGTACCCGCTATCCCGATCCGATCAAGGCGGCACTGGACGCCGAGCAGGCGGGGGCTGACAGCATCACCCTGCATCTGCGCGAGGACCGGCGCCACATTCAGGACCGGGACGTGGAGCGGCTGATCGAGTGCCGTCAGACCAAGGTCAACCTAGAGATGGCAGCCACCGACGAGATGGTGGGCATCGCCTGTTTTCTGCGTCCGGAAGACGTCTGCCTGGTGCCGGAGCGGCGTGAGGAGCTGACCACCGAAGGCGGGCTGGATGTGGTGTCACAGGTAGAGAGGCTCAAGGATGTGGTCACGCGGCTGGACGAGTCCGGCGTCCGCGTCTCCCTGTTCATCGACGCCGACAGGGAACAGATCGACGCGGCCAGGGAGACGGGCGCGCCGGTGGTCGAGCTGCACACAGGCCACTATGCAGATCTGGGTGAAGTGTCCCACTGGGGGCAGCGGCAGGAACTGCAGCGCATCGTGGAGGCGGCGGAATACGCCCATTCGCTCGGTCTGCAGGTCAATGCCGGCCACGGACTGCACTACCACAATGTGCAGGCCATCGCCCGCATTCCCCAGATCGTCGAGCTCAATATCGGCCATGCCATCGTGGCCCACGCCGTCTTTGTCGGCTTTGCCGAGGCGGTGCGGGAGATGAAGCGCCTGATGGTGGAGGCGCGCACCCACGCCGCCCTTGGCGCCACGCCCTGAAACCCCTCCATAACGGGGGCTCCCCCGTTTTTGCCGAGTCCGCCGCTGCCGCGCAGGCGCCGTGCCGGAAACTGCCGGAAAATGGCGGTGCTGACACCATTTCGGCGTCTTGGTGCATCTATCTGACGGGATCTCCCCCATTTTTACCGGATCCGCCTCACCCGCGCAGGCGGCATGCCGGAAAAATGCCGGTTTTGCGGGGGATGTGGCATGTACGGTAAGCAATTGGTGCACTGAAAAAGAAAACGGCCCCATTAGGGGCCGTTTGCCGTGCCGTCGGGTCAGACCCGTTCAGGAGGCTGACTTTGCCGCCTTGTCTTCGGTAGTGGGGGTCGACTCCGGCGGCACTTCAGA
>NZ_WFYD01000005.1 GCF_015490265.1 Sulfurivirga sp.
ATAGGCGGCCAGCACCCGGGCGGCACTGGACTACCTGCAGCAGCTCCACCGGCAGACGGGAGACTGGTTGCTGGCGCTGGCCGCCTATAATGCCGGTCTGGGCAACGTATGGCAGGCGCAGAAACAGTTCAGGCGTCACAACGGACGTGAGGCAGGGAGCTTCTGGCAGATCCAGCCCTATCTGCCCATGGAGACACGCAATTATGTGCCACAGCTGCTGGCAGTGCTGAGCGCCATCCGATCCCTGCCGACGGACAAGCTGCCCGGCATCGCGCTCAAGCCAGCCGTGCGACAACTCATCTTCTCCAGCCAGATTGATCTGCTTCAGGCGCAGCAGAAAGCCGATGTGAAGTCTGAAGCGTTCACCCGGCTGAACGCCGCCTACCGCCGCCCCTACACGCCGCCTGACGGTCCCCACCGCCTGCTGCTGCCGACGGATGCGGCCGGCAGGCTGGAGGTGGCGCTGAAAAAGACCCCCAACCTGCTGGCCGTGCGTCTGAAGCGCTACCGCATCCGGCCCGGAGACTCGCTCATCCGGCTGGCACGCAGGTTCAATACCCGTCCCGATGAGCTGCGTCGCCTCAACAGGCTACGGAGCAATACGCTCATCGCCGGCCGCACCCTGCTGGTCCCCGCCTCCAGCTTGAGCGAACAATCCGCTCAGCACACGAAACTGGCCCGTCACAGGGCGCCTGCTCTGCGCCACAGAATACGCAGGGGAGAAAGTCTGTGGACCATTGCACGGCGTTACGGTGTCAGCGTCCGCCAGCTTGCCCGGTATAACGGTCTTTCCGTGCACCGGTCACTGCGTCCGGGGCAGATACTCGACATTCCTCTCAGACATGCGGGACGGCGCCCCATCACCCACACGGTCAAGCCGGGCGAAAACCTGTGGCTGCTGGCACGGCGCTATGGCGCTACCGTCGATGCGCTGCGCCGCTGGAATGGTCTTTCCGCCCATCCGGTGCTGCGACCGGGCCAGAAGTTGATCATTCTGGCCGCACGCCACTGACCCCGCCAACACCGTCTCTCGCCCCGCAAACGAAAAAAGCCCGCAAGCAGTGCTTGCGGGCCAACAGGATCAAATCAGAGGAGGATACTCATGAAGAAACGTGAGTACGCCTCGTATATTACTGACCGATGAAATACGTGTCAACTCTTTTTTATGACAAGCAAAAAATATGCTTATACCTTTTAAATATCAAAACCTTATAAACAATGCCCGATAAGGCGCGATTGGCATAAACCATAATTATGAGGTTATTCATAGACATGGACAAACATCATATCCGCCGCCAGCGTGTGCCCTCCGGCCCATCCAGCAGCTCGATGCCCGCCTCCTTCAACTGATCTCGAATGGCATCGGCACGTGCAAAGTCCCGTACGGTACGCGCCGCGTTACGCTCGGCGATCAGCCGTTCGATCTCCTCATCGCTCAACTCGCCACCCGGCTGACTGCGGAAGAAGTCTTCCGCCGACTGCTGCAGAATGCCCAGCCGCCGACCCAGCTTCACCAGCAGGCCGCTCAGCGCCGCATCCTGTGTACGGTTGACCTCACGGGCCAGTTCGAACAGCACCGCGAACGCCTGCGGGGTGTTCAGGTCGTCATTCATGGCAGCATTGAAACGCGCCTCAAAATCGGTGCCCCCAGCCGGCTCACCCGGCGGCACCGCCTCCAGCACGCCGTAGAGGCGCTGAAGCTCCGCCTTGGCCTTGTTCAGGTTTTCCTCCGAGTAGTTCACCGGCGAGCGGTAGTGGGCCGAAAGCAGGAAGGTGCGCAGCACCTCCGGATGGTAGGCCCCGAGCACCTCGCGGATGGTGAAGAAGTTGCCCAGCGACTTGGACATCTTCTCGTCGTTGATGCGCACGAAGCCCACATGCATCCAGTAGTTGACGAACTTCTCGCCGGTGGCGCACTCACTCTGGGCGATCTCGTTCTCATGGTGTGGAAACTGCAGGTCCATGCCGCCACCGTGGATGTCGAAATGCGGTCCCAGGCAACGGGTGGACATGGCGGAGCACTCGATATGCCAGCCGGGACGGCCACATCCGAAGGGAGCGTCCCATTTGGCCTCATCCGGCTCCTCCGCCTTGGCCGCCTTCCACAGCACGAAATCGAGCGGATCACGCTTGGCCTCGCTCACCTCCACCCGTGCGCCCGCCTCCAGCTCCTCCAGCTTCTTGTGGGACAGACGGCCATATCCCGGAAAGTCCCGCACACTGAAATAGACGTCACCATTGTGCGCTCGATAGGCGCATCCCCTGCCAATGAGGGTCTCAATCATGGCGAGTATGTCACCCATGTGCTCGGTGGCACGCGGCTCCATGTCGGGCGGCAGCACATTGAGCGCCCGTTCGTCCTCATGCATGGCATCGATGAAACGGGCCGTCAGCGCATTGATGGGCTCGCCGTTTTCCAGCGCGCGGCGAATGATCTTGTCGTCAATGTCGGTGATGTTGCGCACGTAGGTGACCTCATACCCCTGCGCGCGCAGGTGGCGCACGAAGGTGTCGAACACCACCATCACACGGGCATG
>NZ_WFYD01000006.1 GCF_015490265.1 Sulfurivirga sp.
GAATACTTCTTCGCCGCGCCCAGAACGCTCAACTCGGCGTATCCCGCCGTCTATGAGCAGCTGAAGCAGTTCTACCGGCAGGACCCGCTGCGACGGTTCTGACGCCCCCCCATTTTTGCAGGACGGCCTGCCAGCCGCGGACTTGCGCAACGCGGGCATGCCGTGAAAAAGCCTGCTGAGCACGGGTTATCCGGCTTTTTCGCCGCCAGCCGGCCGGGAGAGAGATTCAGCCGGGGTGTCTCCGGCCTTTCTGGACAGGGACTCCCCTGTTTTTGCCAGCTGCCTGCGCAGCCGCACCCCGGTGAACCGGCTTCCGGCCTGTTTCAGGCCGTTATGACGGGGTCTCCCCCATTTTTGCAGGATGTCACTTCAGTGCGACGGAAAATCGGGCGAAAAGCCCGGGGTCAGGCGTCCTCTGCGGGGGTTTCGGTGCTACAGCAGGCCGGTTTGCTGCCGCCGGCGAAGAATTTGACGTAGATGAACACCACCAGCAGCATGACCACCGCACCCAGCACCGGCAGCATCCACAGCTCAGCGACAATCTGCCAGCCGGTGGCGTAGATGACATGGTCACTGCCGTTGAGCGCGGCCAGTCCCAGCTGGTCCAGCCGGTCGAACAGCAGCCACATGAGCGCGGCGATCACCAGCGCGAACAGGGCAAAGCACATGAAGCACCTCCCGATGGCCTGACATGAAAAGAAAACCCGTCAGCACAGGCTGGCGGGCGGCAAAGGATAGCAGAGGTCAGTCGCAGCGGGTGAGAAAGCGATCGGCCTGCTCGCGGGAGCAGATGGAGACGTCAAGGCTCTTGATCACACCGTCGCGGATGTCATAGATGAGCCCGTGCAGTTCCAACCGCTGCCCCCGCGCCCAGGCATTGCGGATGGAGGGGATGTGGCACAGGTTGCGCACCTGCTCGATGACATTGATTTCACACAGCCGGTCCCAGCGGGCCTGGTCATCCAGCCGTGCCAGCTCGTCCTGATGCCGCAGGGCGTATTTGCGAATGGGACGGATCCAGTGTTCCACCATGTCCGGAGAGCCGTCACCCAATGCCGCTTTCACACCGCCGCAGCCATAGTGGCCGGTGACCATGATGTGCTTGACCTGCAGCACTTCGACGGCGTATTCGATCACCGTCAGCACATTCATGTCGGAGGAGTTGATCAGGTTGGCGATGTTGCGATGGACGAACACCTCGCCCGGCTTGAGGCCGACGATCTGGTTGGCGGGCACGCGGGCGTCGGAACAGCCGATCCACAGATATTCCGGGGCATGGGTGCGGGTGAGGCTGTCGAAGAAGTCCGGGTCGGTTTCGTTCATGCGCGCGATCCACGCGCGGTTGTTGTCAAACAGGTGGTTCAGGTCGTCACACTGCTGGCACATGTGCACACTCCCATAAAAAAGCCACCTTGCGGTGGCTCCGTGTCAGTCGTCGTCTTCCAGTATGCCGTTGGGATCCCAGCCGGCGGCGCGGGCCTTTTCCAGTGCCGCCATCTGCAGCCGCAGATATCTTTCCTGCACTTCGGGCGGCAGGTTGGCCACGCGGAAGTTGACCTTTTCCCAGATGGCGTCAACCTGCTCCCACAGCTTCTCGAACTGGGGCGCCGTCCAGCCGACGCACTTTTCCTCCTCCGGCAACAGGCCGAAGGCCCAGGCATCACGGATGAGCTTGGCCTCCTGGCTCATGCCGAACTGGGGATCGTCGTCATAACCGGCATAGGCCTTCTGCTGGAATCTCATGCCACCTCCATCAGCTGGTCAGGGACGCAAACAGCATGGGCAGCTTCTCCGGCAGCCGCTCCACGTGGTCCACAACAGTATAGCGGGTGGCGCCGAAGATGCGGCTCACATAGCGGTCCGCCAGCGGGTCGAGGGTCAGGCAGTAGGTGTCCACGCCCTGCCTATGCAGCTCTTCCACAGCCTTCTTGGCATCATAGCGCAGATACTGTGGGTCGCGCTCGTCGATATCCGCCGGTTCGCCGTCGGTGACCACCAGCAGCAGCTTGCGCTTTTCGCTGCGGTTGAGCAGGTGGTGCCCGGCGTGACGCATGGCTGCGCCCATGCGGGTGGACAGCCCGCCCTGCATGCCCGCCAGCCGCGCCTTGGCCTCGTCGTCCATGGGCTGGTCGAAGTGCTTGAAGGGGTAGTACCACACCTCGTGCCGCCCGTTGGAGTTGAAGCCGTGGATGGCGAAGGCGTCCCCTACCCCTTCGATGGCGCGGGCTACCAGCGCGCAGGCCTCGCGGGTCAGGTCCAGCACCGTCTTGTCCGAGTCGCCGATCTTGTCATTGGTGGACTCGGACAGATCCAGCAGCACCACGATGGCCAGATCGCGCCGGTTGATGACATTGCGGTAGGTGATGCGCGGATCCGGCTGACGGCCCATGCGGATGTCGATCATGGCGTCGATGGCCGCGTTGATGTCGATCTCCTCGCCATCCTCCAGCTTGCGCTCGCGCACCACGCCCTGCGGACGCAGCTTGTCGATGATCTGCCGGATGCGGTGGGAGATGCCCTTGTGCTCCGTCAGAATGGCGTCGATGGTCTCCGGATCCCCCTTGGGCTGGCGCTTCTCATACACCGTGGCCCAGTCGGGGCGGTAGAGCTGCACATGGTAGTCCCACTCGTCATAGTGGAACGGATCGGAGATGGGCTCGCGCCCCATTTTCTCGTTGAAGGTGATGCCGTCGTCGTCGTAGAACTCGGTCTCGCAGATCCACACCTCCTGCGCATCGTCACCGGCGTTCTCCACATCCACCTCGAAGGCCATGTCCACCGGCGACATCTTCTTGCGCACCTGCCGCTGAGAGCCCGGGACATAGGCGTCCGGATCCTCCCAGTTGATGGGGTCGGTCTCCCAGACGAAGCGGTTGTCGTCCCGGTAGGGGATGTTGAGTTTTTCCAGAATGCGCAGTGAGGGCACATCCTTGCGCGCCGCCAGCACATTGTAGATGTCCAGCCCCAGATGCCAGGTGAACTGCAGATCCTCGGCCCGCCCGGCCACTTCGGCGTGGAAGCGGTCGGCCAGCGCCTGCAGTTCCTCATCCGCCATGCGGTAGTCGGCATCCTGCAGTGCCAGCGCCAGCTCCTCAAGCGTGCGCATGGTGCGGTGCTCGTAGCTGTCCGCCGGTTCGCGGGGCATCATGCCGCCCCAGATGGCGCACAGCCCCGGGAAATCCCGCAGGGCGCACCATTCCACCCGCGCGTCCTCGGCAAAGGCGATAAACCACTTCTGCGCCGGCGTCAGGGCGGAAGCGCCCTCCTGCGGACCCGAGGTGTACATCATGTGCGCCGCCATGTGGGCCGCCATGCCGCGGTAGACATCCAGCCCGCTCACCTCACCGATGTCGTCCACCGCGTCCGGCACATGCATCACCCGTTCAGTGATGTACGGGCGGAAGCCCTCGTGATCGGCCGCCGTGGGGCGCAGGAAGAAGTCCCGCCCCCACAGGGCGCGCAGGTAGAAATTGAGCTTGCGCTGGGTGTCCACGAACAGGGTGCCCTTGCGCACCTTCTGCAGCATGGACTGGGCGTCTTCCGTCTCCAGCGCAAAATACTTCACCTGTCCGGACAGGTTGTTGCGGTAGGCATCGGCACCGAAGTCCACCCACTGGCGAAGGCCGGAGAGCGTCAGTTTGGAGAGCAGCTCATCGATGTGCTCCAGCATGGAACGCAGCCCGCGCGGGGCATTGGAGGCGGTGCGGTGAATCAGCGCCAGATAGCCGCGCATCAGCTCCGGGTCACCCAGACGACGCGCCGCCGTGGGCAGGGTGCCCAGCAGCAGCGCCAGCACGGCGCCGGATGTCATGGACGCCAGCTTCATGGTGGCGGCGGCCACATCGCGCACGATGTCGTCCCCGCACTCCTTGACCACCTGCGGCATCTCTTCCAGCCAGGTCAGCGGCAGCTCCTTGCCACGACCCAGATTGCAGAAACCGACCGCCGCCTTGAGGTAGTCGTCCAGCGCCTGCGGCGACATGACCCGTGCCGCCTCATGGATGATGGCGTCCAGCGTATCCTTCAGCTCCGGGGCGCACTGCTCCAGGCTTTCACGGTATTCGTCCAGCACCACGTTCATTGTTCACCCCCTTATTCAAAACAGGCCGCATGACGCGGCCTGAAGCATGCGTTCGCCAGCTCGCGTCTGCCCTTACTGGAAGAATGTGGCCACGGTGGCGTCGAGGGTATCGCGAATGTCCGGGTCGTCGGTCAGCGGACGCACCAGCGCCAGATGACAGGCCGCAATGGGGTCGATGCCCTGGGCGATCATCTTGCCGGCGTAGGTGAGCAGACGGGTGGACATGCCCTCATCCAGACCGTGCCCCTTCAGATTGCGGCTGCGCTCGGCGATCTTGACCAGTTTGCGCGCAGTCTCCAGATCCACGCCGGACTCCTTCGCCACGATCTCCGCTTCCACATCCTCGGCCGGATAGTCGAAGTCCAGCGCGCCGAAGCGCTGCTTGGTGGACTGCTTCAGATCCTTCATCATGGACTGGTAGCCGGGGTTGTAGGAAATCACCAGCTGGAAGTCCGGATGGGCCTCGATGATCTCGCCCTTCTTGTCCAGCGGCAGCTGACGGCGGTGGTCGGTCAGCGGGTGGATGACCACCATGGTGTCCTGACGGGCTTCGACGATCTCGTCCAGATAGCAGATGGCACCGATGCGCGCGGCGATGGTCAGCGGCCCGTCCTGCCAGCGGGTGCCGTCCTTGTCCAGCAGGAAGCGGCCCACCAGATCGGAGGCGGTGATGTCCTCGTTACAGGCCACGGTGATCAGCGGCTTGCCCAGCTTCCAGGCCATGTACTCCACGAAGCGGGACTTGCCGCAGCCGGTGGGCCCCTTGAGCATCATGGGCATGCGCACCGAATAGGCAGCCTCGAACAGCTCCACCTCGTCGGCGACGGGCTGGTAGTAGGGTTCCTGCTTGATCTTGTACTGTTCCACGTCATACTGGCTCATGGCACGGCCTCCCTGTTGGATTCGTTTTCAGAACGGGCCGCTCGACCCGCTTTGAAAACGCCCCCGCGCAGGCGGGGGAACGCTACGCTCACCTGGACCCGCTCTCCGCCCGAAGACGGAGAACGGATGCCGAGTGATCAGTTCATGACCCAGTCCGGACCATGGTTCTTCAGGTGCATCCACACGTTGGTGGAGTTTCCGGTCGGCACCGGGCCACGGAAGACCACGAAGCTCAGACCCTGAGACTGCTTGTACTTGTTGTAGCCGATCAGGCGAACGTGGTGGTTGGGGTTCGCCTTGTGGCACGCCAGCAGCTCGTTCCACACGGTGTCCACGTCGGTCTCACCGAACATGGGCAGCTTCCACATGTACCAGTAGTGCAGACGGCTGAACTCAGGCTCGCAGTGCTCGATCGCCGGGTCCCAGCCCTGGTCGATGATGTACTGGATCTGCTTCTTGGCCTGCTCCTCGGTCATCTCCGGCAGGTAGGAGAAGGTCTCGAACTTGCGGCTTGCCGGATCTTCGATACGGCTTGAATAATCCATCATTTCGCTCATGGCGATTCTCCTTCTAAATGTCTGTCAAGGGTTCGGTTCGGGGATCAACGGTGCTGGGTATCCAGCTTGTCAACCGTATCGAACTCGAACTTGATCTCTTTCCATGTTTCCATGGCGATCTTCAGCTCGGGGCTGTGCTTGGCGGCAGCGGTCAGAATGTCCTTGCCTTCCTTCAGCAGGTCGCGACCTTCGTTGCGCGCCTGTACACAGGCTTCCAGCGCCACACGGTTGGCGGCCGCACCGGCTGCGTTGCCCCACGGGTGACCCAGGGTACCGCCACCGAACTGCAGTACGGAGTCGTCGCCGAAGATGTCCACCAGCGCCGGCATGTGCCAGACGTGGATACCGCCGGATGCCACCGGGAAGACGCCGGGCATCGGACCCCAGTCCTGATCGAAGAAGATGCCGCGGGAACGGTCTTCCTTGACGAAGCGCTCGCGCATCAGGTCGATCCAGCCCAGTGTGGCCTCGCGGTCGCCTTCCAGCTTGCCCACAACGGTGCCGGAGTGCAGGTGGTCACCACCCAGCAGACGCAGCAGCTTGGCCAGCACGCGGAAGTTGATGCCGTGGTTCGGGTTACGGTCGATGACCGCGTGCATGGCGCGGTGTACGTGCAGCAGCACGCCGTTGTCGCGGCACCACTTGGACAGGGAGTTGTGCGCCGCCCAGCCCAGTGTCAGGTAGTCGGACATGATGATCGGAGCGCCGATCTCCTTGGCGAACTCGGCACGCTTGAACATCTCTTCCACGGTGGGCGCGGTCACGTTCAGGTAGTGACCCTTGCGCTCGCCGGTTTCGGCCTCGGCCTTGCGACGACCCTCCTCCACGAACAGGAAGCGGTCACGCCAGCGCATGAACGGCTGAGAATTGACGTTCTCGTCGTCCTTGGTGAAGTCCAGACCGCCACGCAGCACCTCGTAAACGGCACGACCGTAGTTCTTGGCGGACAGACCCAGCTTGGGCTTGATGGTACAGCCCAGCATCGGACGGCCGTACTTGTCCATCTTGTCACGCTCAACCTGAATGCCGTGCGGCGGACCATAGCAGCTCATCACGAACCACATGGGGAAGCGCACGTCTTCCAGACGCAGGGAGCGTACCGCCTTGAAGCCGAATACGTTACCGACCAGAGAAGTGAAGACGTTAACAACAGAACCTTCTTCGAACAGATCCATCGGATAGGCGACGAAAGCGTAGAAGGCTTCGTCGTTGCCCGGCACGTCCTCAATGGCGTAGGCGCGGCCACGGTAGTATTCGATGTCGGTCAGCAGGTCCGTCCAGACGGTGGTCCAGGTACCGGTGGAAGACTCGGCTGCAACGGCAGCGGCGGCCTCTTCACGGGGAACGCCCGGCTGCGGAATAACCTTGAACACCGCCAGAACGTCGGTTTCCTTGGGCGTGTAGTCCGGCTGCCAATAGGACTCGGCGTAGTCCTTTACACCGGCTTCGTACTTAGCTCGACTCATTTGATAGCCTCCTGATCGAGTGGTTTGAATTCAATACGCGCTGAAGTTCATCGCGTCTGCAGGCACCATTATCGATAGGCTATCCGCAAAGTAAAATTGAAATATCTTTGTCTATGCATAGACATACGACTATGCATTAGTGATTTTAGATAAAAATCACATAATAATACGGTTATTTTCCGGACACAAAAAAGCCGGCTTGACGCCGGCCTTGCAAAAATGGGGGAGACCCCGTCTCCAGACCTCTCTCAGCGGGTAATGCGCAGGAACACGTCCGGCAGCTTCTCCGGCAGCCGCTCCGGATGATCGATGATGGTGTAGTGACTGCCGAAGATCTGCTTCACGTAGGCATCCCCGTTGGGGTCGATGTTGACGCAGTGGCTGAAGATGCCCTTCTCGTGCGCCTCCTGCACCGCCATGTGGGCGTCGTGGATCAGATGCTCCGGATCGTGCATGTCAATGTCCGCCGGCTCGCCGTCGGTGAGCACCAGCAGCAGCTTCTTCTCCGCCGGCTGATGGCTCAGATAGTGGGTCGCATGGCGGATGGCCGCCCCCATGCGGGTGGACAGCCCCGCCTCCAGCGCCGACAGTCGCCCCTTGACCTCGTCGCCCCAGTGCTCGGTGAACCCCTTGATGTGGTGGTAGAGCACCCGATGGCGGGTGTCGGAGTGGAAGCCGGCAATGGCGAAACGGTCGCCCAGCAGCTCCACGGTGTAGCTCATGATGGCCAGCGCCTCCTCCTGCAGTTCCAGCAGGGTGCGGGAGGTGTTCCCGATGGTCTGGTTGAGGGACTCGGACAGATCCACCAGCAGCAGCACGGCCATGGAGCGGTTGTCGGTGACCGTGTCGTACAGGATGCGCGGATCGGGGTTGAGGCCGGCGCGAATGTCGATCATGGCGCGCAGGGCGATGTCCAGATCCAGCTCCGAGCCCTCCTCCTGATAGCGCACCCGGCGTTTGTCCTGCGGCTTGACCATCTCCACCAGCCGCTTGAGCTTCTTGACCAGCGGCGCGTGACGCTCCAGCATGGCGTCGATCTTGGCCGGGCTGGCCTGCGGATGCACCCGCTCGAACAGCGTCACCCAGGCGGGACGGTAGTCGTGCAGCCCATAGTCCCACTCGTCGTAATAGTGCGGCGGCAGCCCCTGCTCCGGTGATTCCGGTTCCCGCTCCACCGGCTCGTCCATGATCTCGCCCTCATCGCTCTCGTCGATGAAGATCCACAGGCAGCGGTTGTCGTCCCGATAGAGCGGCTGGGTCTGTTCGTGGAACACGTCAGGCAGGCTGTCGGCATGGGTGCGGGTCTTCACATAGAAGGACAGCCCCAGCTGGCGCATGTCGTCGATGGAGGAGGCCTCGCCCTTCTCGGCCAGCACCTGCTCGAAGCGCTGACGGAACGCCTCGATCACCTCATCCTGCGGATCGAAGTCCGGATCGATGAGCGCGCGGGAGAGGCGCACCGCCCGGTAACGCAGGCAGGACTGCTCCGCCTCGTTGCAGGCCCCCACCGGCGGCACCGGATGCAGGGCGAGAAAATAGCGTTTCAACCCGGGGAAGCGGGCCATGGCCAGCCGATCCACCCTGGCATCCTCGAACACCTCGATGAACACGCGCATGTGCGGGGCGAAGTTGTCGCCCATCAGCCGGCCCGACCAGCGGTAGTGGGCCATCATGTGGGCCAGCATGGCGCGATAGACTCCCTGGGCCGAAATGCCGCAGGCGGTGTCACAGATGTCCGGCAGAGCGATGGTTTCCTCGTCCAGATCCAGCACCGGCGGCTGCCTGTAGAGGATCTCCGGATCCACCACGAACGGCTGCAGCGGCAGGTCGCAGCCCCACAGGCCGGAACGCAGCACTTCCAGCTGCCGCTGCATGTCGGCAAAGAGCACCCCGCTGCGCTGGCGCTTGAGCATGGCCTGCGCATCGGTGGTCTCCAGCGCGAAGTAGGCCGCCTGCTCATCCGGGCGGTTGCGGTAAGCGCGCACGCCGTAGTCGATGAACCCGGCCACCCCTTCCAGACTGAGAAAGGCCAGAAGGCGCGGCATGTGCTCCAGCAGCGGCACCAGACCGGGGCTGGGATACATGGAGTGATGGCCGTGGATGACCGTCTCGGTGCGGGCGATGAAGTCATCCAGCAGTTCCAGATAGCGGCTCAGCCCGTCACGACTGCCGATGCGCTCGCACACCGCCAGCAGCGACTGCAGAAACGGCACCACCGCCTTCTTGTTGGGGCTGCGCCCCAGCTTGTAGGCATAGCTGGCCACCGCCTCGATCATGTCGTCGCCGAAGTGGCGCACCACCTCCGGTATCACGTCCAGATAGGCCAGCACCGGCTCGGCCCCCAGCCCCATGCGGCAGACGAAGCCGGCCCGGTCGGCCAGCCGCGCGCCGGCATCGGGCGAGGCGGCCACCGCCTGCACCGCCGCCAGCGCGTCCGGCCACAGCGCCTGCGCCTGCTCGAAGCCGCACTTGAAGGTCACATCACTCATGGCAGCGTCCGGACTTACTCACCCAGCACCAGCTCGATGGTGTGCAGCAGGCTCTCGCGCACCTCCTCGTCATCGGTGATGGGGGTCACCATGGCCATCTCGGCCGCCTCCGCCGGCGTCATGCCATGCCGGATGAGCGTGCCGGCATAGACCACCAGACGGGTGGAGATGCCCTCGTCCAGACCATGCCCCTTCATCTTGCGCGCCGCGTTGGCGATCTCCACCAGCTTCTCCGCCAGCGACGGCGCGATGCCGGTCTCGCGCGCCACCACCCGGGTTTCCAGCTCCGGCGCGGCGTAGTCGAAGTTCATGGCGGTGAAGCGCTGCTTGGTGGACTGCTTCAGATCCTTCATCACGCTCTGGTAGCCGGGGTTGTAGGAGATCACCAGCTGGAAGTCCGGATGGGCCTTGACCACCTCGCCCTTCTTGTCCAGCGGCAGTTCGCGGCGGTGGTCGGTGAGCGCATGGATCACCACCATGGTGTCCTGGCGCGCTTCGACGATCTCGTCCAGATAGCAGATGGCGCCATAACGGGCCGCCAGCGTCAGCGGGCCGTCCACCCAGCGGGTGCCCTCTGCGTCCAGCAGAAAGCGGCCCACCAGATCGGCGGCGGTAATGTCCTCGTTACAGGAGACGGTGATCAGCGGCTTGCCCAGCTTCCAGGCCATGTGTTCCACGAAGCGGGACTTGCCGCAGCCGGTCGGCCCCTTGACCATCACCGGCAGGCGGGCGGCGTAGGCCGCCTCATAGCGTTCCACCTCATTGCCTACCGGCTGATAGAAGGGTTCCTGTTCGATCTTGTACTGATTGATGTCAAAGCTCATGGGGTTTCTCCAGAATGAGTCAGGACAGACACGCATGGCGTGCATGCGTCTCAATCCTGTCGATCAGGCCGTATGCCATTGGCAGGCCATCCTTCCGCTCGCTCATGGCTGTGTCATCCAGTGGCTGTAAGGCTTGGGCCGGGCGTGGCACAAACTCCCTTCGGTCAGACATGCGCCACGCAGTTTCCGGCCCTGACGCCAACAGCCACTAAGCATGACTCCGCAAATCGCTGCGCAGATGGATGGCCTGGCATGTAGCACGGCATAATCATTCCCGAGTGTTTCAGTCAGGAATGGCATGCCGAAAACCCCGGCACGGGGCCGGGGTTGCAGCGTCACAAGGAATTACTTGTGAACGCCCAGCTTCTCGCGCCAACCCGGATACAGGCGGTCTGCATCCCACGGGAAGGACTCGAACGCACGGGCGAATTCCTTGTGCGTCTTGGCGAACTCGATGGGGTCTTCGCCGTTCTTCCAGCACTCGTAGGCCTGCTTCAGGGAGATGCCGCCGGCCGCCGGGCTGTCGATGTGGCCGAAGGAACCGCCACCGCAGGTGTTGATCACGTTGGCGTGGCCCAGGTTCTCGAAGAAGCCGGGCAGGCGCAGCGCGTTCATGCCGCCGGAGATGATCGGCGTGGTCGCCTTCATGCCGTACCACTTCTGGTAGAAGTAGGGGCCCTGGCACTCGTCACGCTCCAGCATGTAGGCCAGTACGCGCTCGTCCTTGTGACCTTCCATCTTGCCGTAGCCCATGGTGCCGGTGTGGATGCCGGAAGCACCCATCAGGCGGGCCAGCTTCATGTAGCAGATGGGATCCATGCCCATGGGAGACTTGTAGGAGGTGATGGCGCCGTGACCTGCGCGGTGGAAGTGCAGGAACACGTCCGGGAACTCACGACGTGCAGTGGTCACACCGTGCGGACCGGTGACGAAGCCGTCCACCAGGAAGGCAACATGCTTCTCGTTGCCGTACTTGGCGAACTGCTCCAGGATGTACTCGCCGCGGTGAATCATTTCCTTGTAATAGTCCGCGGTGATGTTGGCGGAGAACAGCTTGGCCTCGCCGGTCTCCTGCTGGGCACGGTCCATGGCCTCGGCCACCTTCGGAATGACCTCTTCCATGGGACAGAAGGGCTGGTTGGCCTGCGGCTCGTCGTTCTTGATGAAGTCGCCGCCCAGCCAGAACTGGTAGCACGCCTCGGCAAACGGCTCGGGGCGCAGGCCCAGCTTGGGCTTGATGATGGTGCCGGCGATGTAGCCGCCATCCTTCTCGGGACGACCCAGAACCTTCCACAGGTCCACGATGTTGGTGCTGGGGCCGTCGAACTTCTTGATCATCACTTCCGGTACCAGGAAGTCCAGCATGCGCAGGCCCACGTGATCGCCCATGCCCTGGTTGTTGCCCAGGATCAGAGACCACATGTGGGAAACGTTGTAGTGGCCGTCAGTCAGATTGGGATCGAACAGCTCGACCGGGTAGGCGATCTTCATCAGGCCGCCCTTGTCACCGAAGGCGGTCTCGTCGATCTCATAGACAATGGCGTCCACGCCCTTGGTGAAGTCGTCAGTGGTGGACACCTCAACGTTGGTGCCGGTGGAGGACTCGGCAGCCACGTGAGCGGCCACTTCCAGGAAGCCATAGCCTTCGGCCGGCTTCAGACGGTAGGCTACCAGCAGGTGGCGGCCGCCCTTGATCAGATCTTCTTCTTTCAGGTCCAGGTTAGCGTAACGGTTGGATTGGTCCAGAGCCATGATGGCACTCCTTCTCTGTTTTTGTGAAAGGCACACAAGGTGCGTCGAGAAGGATTGTAGGCGGGGGCACTCCGACAGGACAAATCAATATAAATTATGCGTCTTTTCGCCCCCCATCTATATGTTCAACGGGCAACAATGCCTGAAACCGCATTGATAGATGCGTATCAATCCCGATCCAGCAGCTGGCCGATCTGAGCGTCCAGTTCCGCCGCGCCCTGCTTCATGCGCTCGATCAGCAGGCGGCTGGCCAGTGACAGCGCCTTGCCCTCCGGCCAGGCCAGATACCAGTGGCGCATCAGGGGAAAGCCCTCCACATCCAGCACCACGATCTCGCCCGATTCGATCTCATCCATCAGCGTGGGCAGGGAGGCCACGCTCACCCCCAGATTCTCCCGCAGCCCGAGACGGATGGCCTCGTTGCCGCCCAGCACCATCTTGATGTTGGGCTCGAAGCCGCGCTCGCGGAAGACCCGCTCCACCTGCTTCCGGATTCCGGAACCCTGCTCGCGCATGAGAAACGGCGCCTCCGCCAGCGCCTGCAGGGGAATACGCCTCTTCTCCTGCGCCAGCGGATGATCACGGTGGGCCACCACCGCCAGAGGGTTGTTGGCCAGCAGCTCGCTCTCCACCCGAAGGCCTTCCGGCGGCTGGCCGAGGATGTAGAAGTCATCCTTGTTGGCGGCGATGCGCGCCAGCAGCGCCTCGCGGTTGCCCACCTCCATCACCACATTGACGGCGGGGTATTCGCTCAGAAAGGCATGGATGACTTCCGGGACGAAATACTGGGCCGTGCTTACCACGGCGATGCGCACCGTGCCGCCTGCCACGCCGCGCAGCTCATTGACCCGCTCCTCCGCCAGCGCCAGCTGACTGAGAATCACCTCCGCCGTCTCCAGCATGATGCGACCTACCTCGGTCAGATAGACCTTGCGGCCGATCTGCTCGAACAGCGGCTCACCCACCGCCTCGGACAGTTTCTTGACCTGCATGGATACGGTCGGCTGGGTCAGGTGGAGCCGCTCTGCCGCCTTGGAAAAGCTGCCTTCCCGGGCGATGGCCACAAACACCTGCAATTGTCTGAGCGTAGCGTGTCGAACCAGATGATCAGCGCGATAGGGCACCAGGTTCTCCTTTTTTCATTATGTCGTTCAGTTCAGAAGGGATATTGTAAGTCACCCCTGCAATCGAAGGGTTTTATCACAGCCCATAAAGTCATGACTCCACCTTATTAACCATGATTTGAACATGTGATTATCCCCCACTACACGCCTTCCTAAAATGAAAAACCCCATGCAATTACAAGAGGAGGCAACATGGCCTGGCACTTTCCCAAACTGACACGGCGCACCTTCCTCAAAGCCAGCGCCGCCACGGCCGCGGCCGCCGCCAGCGGTGCGGCAAAGGCACACCTGCCCCGCTGGCAGGATCTGGACTTCGCCGACAGCGCCCGGGACAAGATGAAAGAGGCGTTCCACTACACCATCTGCAACTTCTGCTCCTCCCTGTGCAACATTCAGGTGCGCACCCTGACCGACGGTGAACACACCCGCATCGTCAAGCTGGAGGGCAACCCCTACTCCACCCTCAACCGGGGCCGCGCCTGCGCCCGCGGCCAGTCCGGCGTGTTCCAGACCTACGACCCCGACCGCATCAAGACGCCCCTGATTCGTGTGGAAGGCAGCAGGCGAGGTGAGTGGAAATTCCGCCAGGCCACCTGGAAAGAGGCATGGGACTATATCGCCAAAAAAGCCAAAGGCATCAAGCCATGGGAGTGGACCGTCGTGGGCGGGTGGACCAACTGCGTCTACTACATGAACTGGTCTGTCCCCTTCGTGCTCAGCAACGAAATCCCCAATATCGTCGCCTCTCCCATGCAGCACTGCGTCACCACAGGTCACCTGGGCACCGACTCGGTGACCGGCAACTTCAACATCCACGATGAAGTACTGCCGGATTTCGACAACGCCAAGTACATCATGTATATCGCCAACAACGGCTCCATGGGCGCCGTCTCCACCCCGCGGGTGGTGCGCGCCAGCGAGGCCAAGCAGCGTGGCGCCAAGATCGTGGTGCTGGACCCGCGCCTGTCTGAGACCGCCGCCAAGGCGGACGAGTGGGTGCGCATCCGCCCCGGCACCGATCTGGATTTCGCCACCGCCATGATGCGTACCATCATGGCCAATGACTGGTATGACGCCGACTTCTGCAAGAAGCACACCAACCTCCCCTTCCTGATCGAGAAGGATGCCAATGACGAGTGGCAGCTGGTCAGGGACGCTGACGGCAACGGGCTGGTCTATGACGCCATCCGTGGTCAGATCACCCCGGTCAAGGCGTTCCACAACCGCAATGATGAGGACATTCACGGCAACCGTATCGACCCGGCGCTGCGCCTGCCCGAGGGCGTGACCCACAACGGCAGGCCCGCCAAGACCGTTTTCGAAGCACAGCTGGAGGAGATCGACTTCTGCACCCCGGAGTGGGCGGAAAAGTCCACCGGGATTCCGGCCAAAGACATTGAGCGCATTGCCTGGGAATTCAGCCACATCAAGCCGGCCATCATCGATCCGGGCTGGATGGGGGCCCGCTACAACAACATCCAGATGCTACGCCGCGTGCAGGCCATGCTGCAGACGCTCATCGGCGGCATCGACCGCAAGGGCGGCTGGGTCAATGGTGCTGAAGTGCGCGAAAAGATCATGAAGATGTATGAGAAGCGGGCCAAGGGCGAAGAAATCAAACATCCCCTGGCCGAAATCGGCGGCATGCCTTTCGCCAAAATGGTGGCGGACGTATTCGGCAATCCGAAAAACTTCTCCCACGGCATGCCCGACCGGGGCTTCGCCTACAGCGCCATGCAGCGTGAAAAGGGCAACGACGACTGGGTCAGCCTGCCGGTGATGACTGACGTGGGCCTGCCCGAAGCCGTGCGCGGCGAGCTGGAATACAACGGCCGCAAATACCTGGCCAAAGCATTCCTGATCAATGGCGCCAATCCGGTGCACCACTACTTTTCCGACAAGCGCTGGAAAGATCTGCTGAGCCATGAGAACGTCGATCTGGTCATCGCCATTGACGTGCTGCCCTCCGACACCTGCGCCTATGCCGATGTCATCCTGCCCAACTCCACCTATCTGGAGCGGGACGAGCCGGCCACCTACGGCAATGGCGTCAACCAGGACCTGGGCGTCACCACCCGCTTCCGCGCCATCGACCCGCTCTATGACACCATGGAGGTTTCGGACATTCTGGTGAAGATGAGCGAGATCCTCAACGGGCAGGCCGGTGTGAAGCGCTTTATCGACACGGTGGAAAAACTGGTGGGACTGGATGCAGAAAAGGCATGGCAGTACCACGACGAAATGGTCAAGGCGGGCAGCCACGCCCCTTGGCACGAGGCCTACCGCAAGCTGAGCCTTGAAAAGACCGCCGAAAAACACGGCATGAGTGCCGAGCAACTGGAGGCCGAGCTGCGCAAAAAAGGCGTCATCTACTTCAAGACCATGGACGAGCTGCTGGAAGAGGCCGCCATGCCGGAGAAGATGCCCGTGCCCACCGGCACCGGTCGACTGGAATTCTTCTCCACCCTGTATGACGGCATGCGCGTCAAGGGCCGCACCCGCGCCGACAACTTCCATGTGCTGGCCAAATGGTTCCCGGCGGGCGTGGAGGGCAACAGGCAGATGACCCGCCGGCTGAAGGACAACGAGTTCTTCTTCACCTATGGCAAGTCACCGACAGTCTCCCACGGCTCTACCAACGCCAACAACCCGGTACTGTTCGCCATCAACCGCTTCAAGGAGGACATCTACACCGGCATCTGGATCCACCCCGACCGGGCGGCGAAGCTGGGTGTGAAAAACGGCGACCGCATCCGCCTGACCAACAACGAAAACCGCGACCTTCAGGTGGAAGGCACCGCCTATGTCACCCGCCACGTGCAGCCGGAGACCCTGTTCATGTACTCCTCCTTCGGCGCCGAGAACCCGGCCATGACCCGTGCGGCAGGATTTGGCGCCGCCATCAACCGGGTCATCGGCTACAAGATCGACCCGGTGGTGGGCGGCTTCCGCTCGCAGGAGTTCACCGTCACGGTAGAAAAGGTATAAGGAGCGCATCATGGCACACTATGCAATGGTCATCGACCTGAACACCTGCACCGGCTGCAACGCCTGCATGGCCGCCTGCGCCATCGAGAACCAGACCCCCTTCTGGGACAACAAATGGCGCACCAAGGTGCACGACCTGACCACCGGCGAGCACGACGGCGACACCCTGCGCATCTTCTTCCCGCGCCTGTGCAACCACTGCGACAACCCGCCCTGCGTGGCCGTCTGCCCCACCGGTGCCACCTACAAGCTGGACAACGGCATCGTGGATGTGGACGACGACATCTGCATGGGCTGTCAGGCCTGCACGCTGGCGTGCCCCTACGACGAACGCTACGCCATCGACTACGAAGACAACACCGCCAAGAAGGTATGGTTCGGTGAAGAAACCCTCAAGAAAACCCGCCCCGGGGTGGACAAGTGCAACTTCTGCCGCGACCGGGTGGAGAACGGCCGCCTGCCGGCATGCGTGGAGACCTGCGTGGGCAACGCGCGCATGTTCGCCGATCTGGACAACCCGGACGATCCGGTCACCCAGCTGATCAAATCCGGTCAGGCCCAGCCGCTCATGCCCCATCTGGGCACCAAACCCAATGTCTACTACATTCCGGTCAAACACCAGACCATCCACTTCGAGCGGCACGAATTCGACGGCATGGGGCCGGAGGGCGGTCTTGAGCCGGTCGGCCCCGAAGGCGTGCACGCCCGTGAAGATGAGCAGGCCGACGCCTCACCATTTGTCAGCGACAGCCCCTTTGCGGCCCTCGGATAAGGGAGAACGACCATGCCAAACATGTACTACTTCGGACAGGAACAGTGGAACTGGCTGATCGCCGTCTACCTCTTTCTTGGCGGCATGGGTGCGATGGTGATGGCCATCGGCACCTGGGTGCACCGCTACCGTGCCTTCGGGCAGGACAACACCCGCCTGATGGTGTGGGCCAACTTCACCGGCTTCGCCATGCTGGCGGCAGGTTCGCTGATGCTCTTCTACCACCTGCTCGACCATCTGGCCGTGTGGCATGTGTTTCTCGGCATCTTCTACAAACCGGACGCCTGGATCGCCTGGGGCACCTGGTCGATCGTGCTGGGCATGATCTGGGGCGTGGTCTATGCCATCGGCCACATGGAGACACCCCGCTGGCTCGGCTGGTGCCGCTTGTGGCGTTTCGCCCACTGGTTCGGCCAGAAATTCGCCGGTCCGCTGGCGTGGGGCACCATCTTCATGTCCGTGTTCACCGCCTTCTACACCGGCATGCTGATGATGAGCTATCCGGCGGTGGATCTGTGGCACAACACCGGCATTCCGGTGCTGTTCACCGTCTCGGCCATCTCCACCGCACTGGCCGCACTGCTGATCCTGCAGTATGTGTTCGTGCGCGACAATGACCATGCCCTGCGCCACGCTTTCGAAAAATGGGACACCTGGATGATCGGCATCGAGCTGCTGGTGGTGCTGGCGCTGATGATCTATCTGGCCTACAACGCCCACGAGAACGCCCGCGTCTCCTTCGACATCCTGTGGAACAGCCCGTGGTGGGTATATGGCTTCATCGGTCTGGGACTGATTGCCCCCTTCTTGCTCAATCTGGCCGCGCTGAAAAAATGGGTGCCGGAAGGTGCTGCCGTGGTGCTCTCCTCCGCTACACTGGTGCTGCTGGGCGGCTATCTGCTGCGCCACTTCATCCTGCTGGCAGGGGTGTATGAACTGCCCTATACCCAATTTTTCGCCACCCACTGACCCGCGCCAGTCACCCACGCCCCGTCTGCACGGGGCGTTTTCGTTCATACTATCCACTCAAAACACTTCAATGACGGAGACCCGACAGCGTGAATCCATCAGAAACCGCCTTAACCCATGAGACCCGGTCGGTTCAGGAGCTTCGCCTGCTTGCCACCCTGCTGGGCGAACCTACGGAGGAGTCACTGCCGCTGATCGAAGAGATCGCCCCGCAGCTGCTGTGGCTGAGCGATGAGGCGGTGGCACAGCTGCGCCAGATACCACTGTCTGACTGGCAGGCGGAGCATACCCGCCTGTTCATCACCGGCCGCCCCCATACCGAATGCAGCCCCTTCGAATCCGTCTGGCGCGAGGGTCAGATGGTAGGCGAAAGCGCCATGGCGCTCAAACGGCTTTACGAAGCCTTCGGCTTTGTGCCCGATGCGCAACTGCCGGCGGACTTTCTCGGCAGCGAACTGGCGTGCCTCGCCCACGCCCTCACCTACCACGCCGACCGGGAAGAGCTGCTGATGGAACTGCTTGAGCACCTGCACGCCTGGGTGCCAAAATTTGCCAAGGCCGTGCGCATCCACACCGACCTGGCACTTTACCGCGACTGGGCACGACGGCTGGAGAGGCTTTTCAGCCTGTGACAGCACAGCTTGCCGAACGAAGGCAGGCCGATGTCCTCGCAAGCGATATGCAGCCCGAACAGTGACTGTTGATGTTGGTGGCGGAAAACGCGGCCCCTGTCCGATCACAGGAGGTTGCACCGCACCCGCTTCAACCCCAGCCGCCCTGTCGGCGACACCATTGAGCAACCAAGACATCCGCCCGCCAAATTCATCAGAAAACCTGTCAACACGAAAAGACACCGGACACCGACATGACATCAGACTGGCAGACCCTGCAGGCCCATGATCTCGACGATGCCCATGCCGCGCTGGAAGAAGCCTTCCGCACCATTGAGCGGGACAGCTTCCGCGACGACCTGCTGGGCGGCATGGCGCTCAATGCGCACCTGAACGTGGAAATTCGCGGCCTCAGACGGGTGGACGACTGGGTGGTGGCCTTCGTGCTCACCCCGTGGATGCTGGCGCAGGTGTTCTGCCCGCTGGAGCCGCCCCATCTGCCACTGCCTGACGACTGGCGGGCCGAAGCGCGGGGGGAGGCCCCCTATGTGGTCATCGGCCCACCGATGCGTTTTCAGCTGGGCGGACAGCCCTTCCAGGCCTTTCTCAACTACCACCCCCGTTTGGGACACTATCTCGTACAACCACTGGTGCAGTCCATGGGCCAGTATGCCGACAACGAGGCCGCCTTTGCCGCCTGGGCGGAGGTGCTGCGCTTCCGTCGCGAGCAGTATGAGCGCATGCAGGCGGAAGCCGACGCCCGCGCCGAACGGGCCGCCCGCAGTGAACTGGACAGGGTCTCCCGCCGCGACTTCCTGCGCCGCTGGCGGGCCGGATCGGCGGACTGAACAACGCGCCCATGCCAGCCAGCAAGACCGCCCTTGTGGCAGGGCGGACGGCATTGGATCACAAGCAGGCTCCTAAGCCGCGAGCAGTCACGCCCCGCTCCCGCGACAGCTCGCCTGAACGGGGTCTCCCCCAATTTTGCCCATGCCCATTCAAATCAGACCATTCCGTGCGCCGGAAAATGGCTTTCAGAAGCCCTTTCCGGGCATTTTTCAGCCTTTTACGGGAAAAAGCCGGTGCGGCGGGTGATGCCCGATCAGGCGGTCCGTAAAAACAGGGGAGGCCCCGTTGTCAGATGTTCCAGCGGATTTCCTGCACCTGCCCGGCGATGAGATCATCGGCATCCTGCGGCACCACCGGCTCGTGGGCGCGGTTTTCCAGCAGCGCGGCGGCGGCCACCTTGCGCGCCATCTCGCGGAACAGTTCGGTAATACGCCCGTCCGGCTCGGCCACCACGGTGGGGCACCCTTCGTCCGTCTGCTGCTGAATGCGCGCATCCAGCGGCAGGCTGCCGAGGAAGTTGACCAGATACTTCAGAGACATCAGCTGGGCCCCATCATGACCGAAGATATGGCTCTCGCCACCACAGTGGGGGCAGATGAACATGTTCATATTCTCCACCACGCCCAGTACCGGCACCTTGAGCTGGCGGAACATCTTCAGCCCCTTGCGGGCATCCAGCAGGGCGATCTCCTGCGGTGTAGACACCACCACCGCCCCGGCGATGGGAATCTGCTGGGTGAGGGTGAGATGCACATCGCCCGTGCCCGGCGGCGTGTCGACGATCAGATAGTCCACATCCTGCCACACCGTCTGGCGCAGCAGCGTATTGAGGGCGCTGTGCAGCTGGGCGCCGCGCCAGATCAGCGGCGCATCCTCCCGATTGAGATGATTGGCGATGCTGGCCACCTGCACACCATGGCCTTCTACGGGCCCCATGCGCACGCCCTCGACGCTGGGGCGCTGAGCCTCCACACCGAACATCTTCGCCTGGCTGGGGCCGTAAAGATCCGCGTCAAGCATGCCGACGCGCGCCCCTTCCGCCTGCAGCGCCAGCGCCAGATTGGCTGCCACGGTAGACTTGCCCACCCCGCCCTTGGCGGAGGTGACCAGAATGATGTTCTTCACCCCTTCAACAGAGTCGCGGGGCACCGCAGGCGGCACGGCAGCCACCGCCACGTCCACTTCCACCCGTTCCACCGGCAGTCCGGCCACCCGCGCCGCTTCCAGCAGCTGCGGTGCTACACCCGCACCGGCATAGGGCAGGGTCACCCGCAGCGTGCCGTCTTCCAAAGTGGCCCCCAGTTCAGCCAGCGAGTCACCCAGATAAGGGTCATGCACCTTGTCCAGCATGGTGTTCCTCCAACAAAAAGGCGCCCGCTTGGGGCGCCTGTCTCATCACCTGAAAAGCGCCTATCTGTCGCAGTCACCCTTCCAGGCGTTGCAGTCTCGACACTGCCCCTTCCACGGCATGATCCACATCTGCCACAGGCTGGAGAGGATCATCACTGTAGAGGCCGCCGTGTAGGCAAAGCCACCGATGATGGTGAACCAGGCAAAATGGGGGTTCCACTTGGTCAGCCACCAGGACGCCACGTCGATGATGAGGAAAGCAAAGGGCGTGAAGATGAGGATCATCTTCCACAGCCGGCTGAAGCCGACGGCAAAGCTGAAGATGAAACCCACGAACATGAAAATGAAGCTGATGCCGAACAGGTGAATGTGGGACACCCGGGTCAGCTGGGAAATGGAAGCGCCATGATCCACCTCCGCCAGCTTGGCGATGACGTCATATTTGGTCACATTGGGCAGGCTGGGAATGTTGGCATGACACATGGCGCAGCGTTTCATGACGATGGGCCGGATCTTTTGCTCCCATTCCCGTTTGTCCGCCCCGTTGCGTGCCCACTTGATGATCTCCAGCCGTTCCGCCGGCGGCGCCTTGTCCTTCATGGAGCCGTTGAGCTTGCTCTCCAGCTTGGAGCCGGTGCGATTGCCGTAGTAGCTGTAGACGATGTCATCCACCGACAGACCGAACTTTCCGTCCGCCATGCCGTGGGTGAGCATGATCTGCAGCCCGGCCATCATCAGCCCCACGCCGATGGCCATCAAATAGCCGGTGAACAGCACCTTGACCGGCAGTGCCAGACGGGTCAGGTTGAGCCATTTCAGGTTATCGCTCTGCTGGGACATGGTTACCTCCTTGTGAAGAGCTGTTTCTATTCTGTCCCGGCAGACATCTCTCACTCCAGCAAAAAAATTTTCTATCAGGAAATAACGAAATCTAATCGGCCGACCCACAATGCCGAACGATCAGATCAAGCCGCGCCGCATCCAGCGCCCGGCCAATCTCCGCACCTTTCAACCCCTGCTCCACGAACTGCCGGGGAGAAAGGCGCGCCAGATCCTCCGCCAGCGCCTGCCAGCAGGCGCGTTGCGGATAAGGGCTGTTCTCAAAACCGGTACGCCCCCGGTAGTCCGCCTCGGCCACATCCAGCAGGTCCGCAAAACGCTCGGGCCGGCGGAACAGATCCACCGCCTTGAGCATCTCCAGCACCGCCTCGGGCGCCAGCCTGCCTTCCGGCCCCTTATGGAACACCCCGTGCCAGCGGGTCGCCTTCACCGCCAGCTCGGCCACGGCGGACGGCAGGCGGTAGCGCTCGCATATCGCCTCGACCAGCGGCACACCGGCGGCCTCATGGCCGGGATGGCGGGGCCACTGCGCCCTCGGTGTCACGCCCTTGCCCACATCGTGCACCAGCGCGGCAAAACGCACGGCCACATCATCCCGCAGCCGGGCCGCCGCCTGCAGCACCAGCCAGGTATGGGTCAGCGCATCACCTTCCGGATGCCACTTTGCCGGCTGGGGCACGCCATGCAGGGCGGCCACCTCCGGCAGCAGCACGCTCAATGCGCCCACCTGATGCAGCACCTGAAAGAACACTTCCGGACGCTCAGTGCGCAGCGCCTTGTCCATCTCTTTCCACACCCGCTCCGGTGTGAGCGCTTCCAGCTCACCGGAAGCGCTCATGCGCTGCATCAGCTCAAGTGTTTCATCAGCGATGCGGAATCCCAGCGGTGCCAGTTTGGCGGCAAAACGCGCCACCCGCAGCACCCGCAACGGATCTTCTTCGAATGCCTCGCTCACATGGCGCAGCAGCCGCCTGTCCAGATCCGCCCGCCCCCCATAAGGGTCGACAATCTCACCGGTGTCCGGTTCCTGCGCCATGGCGTTGACGGTCAGATCACGCCGGCGCAGATCCTCTTCCAGCGTCACCTCCGGCGCTGCATGAAAGGTAAAACCGTGGTAGCCCCTGCCCGCCTTACGCTCGGTGCGCGCCAGCGCATACTCCTCGCCCGTTTCTGGATGCAGAAACACGGGGAAATCCTTCCCCACCGGGCGGAACCCCTGCCGCATCATCCACTCGGGCGTGGCACCCACCACCACCCAGTCCCGCTCATGCACCGGCAGGCCCAGCAGGGCATCGCGCACCGCGCCGCCCACCAGATAGACTTTCGGCTCCATCATCCCCTCTCCAAAACAGAAACGGCGTGCCAGGCACGCCGTCTGTCATCTTCTCAGCCGCCCTGCCGCAGCATTACAGCAGCTCCCGCGGCAGCTCCTCCAGCGGCCGTCCCGCCTCCTTGCGGAAGAAGTTGTAGCGGTGGCGGATGTCGTGGGGTGTGACGAAAGCGGCCAGCGCCACCTCGACACTGGCGGGTTCAAAGCCGAAACAGTCGGCAAAATCCGCCATCTCATCCACACGGTCTTCCTGCAGGGTCACCCATTGCGCCGGATGAATCGAGCGTGGTGCCAGCGGCCCCAGCAGACGCATCAACCGCGCATTGGCCGGGCATACGTCCATGATCAGCGGCTTGTCCACACCCTGCAGCTCGGCCACTTCCAGCGCCAGATCCTTCAGTGTCAGGACCTCCTTGCCCACGATGGACCACTTCTGCCCGAAACTGTCGCGGTTGCGCAGCACGCCCACCGCCGCCCGGGCGAAATCTTCCACCCACAGCGGCTGCATGCGCAGCTTGCTGCCAAACACGGGCAGGAAGCGGCTGTGTCGCAGCTGATCCCGATAGCGGCTGGCGGTGTCATCCCCCTCTCCGATGAGCAGAGAGGTGCGCAGCGTGGTCACCGCGGCATCGGCCACGCCGTGCATCGCGGCCTCCAGCTCACCCAGCTGGCGCGCCCAGCCACCCCCGGCGCTGCTGTCCGCTCCCAGATAGGAAAGGTGCAGCACTCGACGGATGCCGGCACGGTTGGCGGCATGCTGAAGCGCCTTGCCCGCCTTTTCGAACTGCTCCGGCGGGATCGCCTCCAGCGTATCGGACTGATCCACCAGCAGGTTGATCAGCATGTCATGCCCCTGCATCAGGGCGGTCAGCTCGTCCCGATCCTCTGGCCGCCAGGCCCGCAGCCGCACATTGGGATAGAGCGCCAGCTCACGGCAGCGCTCAGGCCGCCGCACCAGCACCGTCATGGCGTAGCCCGCCTCACCCAGCACTTCCAGTAGCGCACGGCCCACGAAGCCGCTGCCACCGGCCACTACAATCCGTTTGCCCAGTCGCATGATGTCAACCTCGCAGTGCAGATAGAACAACGGCCGGATATTAGTGAACCCGGCCGTTGAGGTCAATGGAAGAGATGAATTTCAGATCATTCCGGCACGCGTAGAATCATGCCTACCGCCAGCCGCTCCGGATTCTTGATCTGGGGGTTGGCCTCCAGAATCTTCTTGTACTTGAAGCCATTACCATAAGCACGCACCGCGATGGTCCACAGAGAGTCACCGGGACGCACCTTGATGAGGCGCATCTTCTTTTCCTGCTGTTCTGCCTCCTGCAACAGCTTTTTCACCTCGGTCTTCTTGCGCGCCTGATAGACGGCAATCTGGGCGATCTGCTGCAGCTGGCCCTCTTTGCCGGAAAGCTCCATGTCGTCCTGACTCAGCACCACACGGTTGTTGGTCGCTATCGTCGGATCGACAGCTTCATGTTTCGCCACCGCCTGCCTTGCCTGCTCGTCATTCAGACTGGCCGCCACCTGCACGGGCTGCTTCTTGCTCTGCTGATAGCGCTTGAACTCTTCAAGATCGCTGTTGACCATCTGCGCCTGCTCCGCAGCGACCTCAAGCGGCACCAGCTTGCCATTGATCAGCACATAGATGGTCTTGGTGGCCGGTGCCTTGCCCTGTGCAGGCACGGCCGGTGCGGGGACCGCTTTGGCCAGCTGCTGGGCCGGTGCCTGTCCGGCCGGTGCTGGCATCGCGGCCGCCGGCGCCGGTGTTTCCATCGCCAGCTGCTCTTCCAGCGAGGACTTCTTGTTATAGACGATGCCCGCCATCAGGGCGATCAGCCCCAGCAGCAGAAAGATGATGATGGTACTGACCCAGACCACCACCGTACTGACTTTACTGTCCTGAATGACAATCATGCCTCAACGCCCCCTGCGCACACTGTTGGTTTCATAGGGTTTCAAGCTTACTCTTCCTCTTCCTCATCGTCCACCATGATGGGGCTGGGCACCACCGTAGTCAGCCCCAGCAGCTTCCACATCTGCATCCCACCTCGGTAGTAAAGCAATTTTCCTGCCGGATAGCCCAGTTTGATCAGCTCCTGTATTGCATGGGGTGACTGATCACACCACGGCCCATTGCAGAACAGCAGCAGCGTCGGCACATTGGCGCCGAAGGTCCATTTGCCCTGCTTGTTCCTGACGCCTCCCAGCAGTTTCAGTACTTGCTCACGCTGCCGAGAGGGTGTCGTAAAAATGACATGGGGCATGTTGATCGCACCCGGGATGGTCTCCGTCTCATACCAAGAGGGCATGCGCGCGTCGATCAGAATGCCGCTGCCCTTCTTCACCTCATGGGTGACGAAATCCAGCAGCTCCAGCTCGCCCACCGTCTTCACCCCGGGCGCCGCCTCCATGGGATGAATGCAGAACGGCGGACAGGGACGGGAGGTGCGGGCAAAGTCATCGGTGAGCCTGTGATCCTCATCCTGAATGCGCATGACCCGGATGGTCTCTCCGAAATGATCCACATCCACCCATGGAATGGTGCGGGTAATCTTCACCCTGACCTGATCCGGCCGCAGGTGTTGTTCGCCCTGTTGCTCATCACCCGCCAGTGCTGGCTGCAGCAGGCCCAGCAACCCGAGCACCACGACCATTCGTTGCACCAGACTCACCGCCACCTCCTCAGTAAATTTTCTTTATGCAAAAGCATTAAGGGCATCATATCGATTCCATTCCTTACTTCAAGCAGGACCGCCCGTTTGTGTCATCACCATTTTTTATTGCGGCATGAAAAAATATGAATCACATGTGACGCGGGCGCAAATCGCGGTCATTTAAGATAGAAAGCACGGAGTCTGAAGCGGGAAAGGACATGAATGGGAACCCCCTGACACCCTATCTGGAGGCCATACGCAACCTGTGGTTCCGCGACCCGAAGGAGCGGCCGCTGTGGATCAACGACACTGCCGTGCGCATCCGTGCCGGCATTCTGCTGTTCATTCCCATCTACATGGCCTTCACACTGTGGGACGCCATCTACGGCAGCCACTGGATCGTGGACGGCAACACCGCCGTGGACACGCTGGACACCGACTGGGACGGCAACATCATCTACTCGGTGCAGGCCATTCGCCGCACCTATGACTGGACGGTGCAGACCTGGGTGCTGCTCTACGGCCTGTTCGAAATGATCGCCGGCATGCATCCCTGGCTGTCGCGTTTCTCTCCCACCATTCTCATCGCCAGCCTGCTGGCCGCCAACAAGCCCAAGGTGTGGAAGCCGCTGGTTCCCAAACGCTTCGCCTGGACGCTGGGCGCCTTCTTCATCGCCGTGTGTCTGGTGTTCTTCAATCCGGAGGTATTCGCCCACTGGGTCAATGACCTCACCGGTCACAAGCTGCTGCCCACTACGGAACAGTATCTGCCCTACTGGATTCCCACCACGCTGGTATGGGTCTGCCTCGGCTTCATGTGGATGGAAACCGTGCTCGGTTTCTGCGTCGGCTGCCAGATTCACAGACTGCTGGTCTGGCTCAAGGTGCTGGAAGAGCCCTGCGAGGCCTGCAACAACATCGACTGGGAAGAGATTGCCCGGCGCAAGCGAGAGCGGGAAGCGCAGCAGCAGGGCTGATACAATGCGCGGCAAAAAAGGAGCCGCCATGCAAGTTTCCGCCTACCGCAGCCCCAAAACCGAAGAGCTGTATCTGTTCGTGCCCGCCGACAGCGGGCTGGACGACCTGCCGGACGAACTGCTGGTCTTTTTCGGCGAGCCGCAGCATGTCATCGACTTCGAGCTGACGCCCGAGCGCAAGATGCCCCGCGCCGACGCACGGGAAGTGCTCGCCAGCCTTGAAAGCAAGGGCTACTACATTCAGACACCCCCTGCGGAGAAGGAAAAGGTGGCCGACATCCGCATGCCGGATCTGGCCTTCGACCGCGCACCCGACTGATTTCCGACCGTTTAGGTCGGAATTGGTAAAATAGCCCCGGCTACAACCCGTTAACAGACAAGGAGGAATCGACATGGCCTTTACACTGCCTGATCTGCCCTACGACTACGACGCGCTGGAGCGCTCCATCGACGCGCGCACCATGGAAATCCACCATACCAAGCACCATGGCACCTACGTCAACAACCTGAACAACGCCATCGCCGGCACCGAGATGGAAGACATGAATCTGGAAGAGCTGCTGGCCAATGTCTCCAAACTGCCGGCCGCGGTGCGCAACAACGGTGGCGGCCACTGGAACCACACCTTCTTCTGGGAAATCATGGGGCCGAACGGTGGCGGCGAGCCTGCCGGCGAGCTGCGTGAGGCCATTGACAGCACTTTCGGCAGCTTCGACGACTTCAAGCAGCAGCTGATTCAGGCCGGCCTGACCCGCTTCGGCTCCGGCTGGGCATGGCTGGTGATGGATGACAGCGGCAAGCTGGTGGTCACCTCCA
>NZ_WFYD01000007.1 GCF_015490265.1 Sulfurivirga sp.
ACCTGGCCCACCAGATAGGAGGCGATTTCGGATTCCTGCGGCGCCACCTGCACGTTGTCGGACACCAGCCAGTTGTTCATCCACGGCAGGGGGTTGGAGCGTTTCTCGAACAGTGGCGGCAGGTTGATCGCCTGAATGCGGATGTTGGAGATGTATTCCACATAATCCTTGAGGATGCCGGCGTTGAGGCCGATCATGGAGCCGTCCTTGAACAGGTAGTCGGCCCAGCGCTTTTCCTGCTCCGCCGCGTCGCGGAAGATGCGCATGACCTCGTCGTCCAGCGAGCGGGCGATCTCGCCCATTTCCGGGTCGTCCTTGCCTTCGCGGATGAGGTTGATCATGTGCTGGGTGCCGGAAAGATGCAGCGATTCGTCCCGGGCGATCAGGCGGATGATCTTGGCGTTGCCTTCCATCAGCGAGCGCTCTGCGAAGCTGAAGGCGCAGGCGAAGGAGACATAGAAGCGGATCGCCTCCAGCACGTTGACGGAGACCAGCGTCAGATACAGCGCCTTCTTGATCTCGCGGCGGAAGGCCTCATCCTGCTCCAGGTCGATCTCCTCGGCGTACATGCGGTTGGTCAGGTAGATGAGCTGGTCGTAGTGCTCGGTGACCGAGATGGCCCGTTCGATGATCGCCTGATTGGTGACGATGTCGTCGAACACCTTGGACGGGTCGGTGACGATGTTGCGGATGATGTGGGTGTAGGAGCGGCTGTGGATGGTCTCGGAGAACGACCAGGTCTCGATCCAGGTTTCCAGCTCCGGCAGGGAGACGATGGGCAGCAGCGCCACGTTGGGGGAGCGGCCCTGCACGGAGTCCAGCAGCGTCTGGTACTTGAGGTTGGACAGGAAGATGTGCCGCTCGTGTTCGGGCAGTTTGGTGTAGTCGGCGCGGTCCTTGGTGAGGTCCACCTCCTCGGGGCGCCAGAAGAAGCTGAGCTGGCGTTCGATCAGCTTCTCGAAAATGGGGTGTTTCTGCTGATCGTAGCGGGCTACGTTGACATTCTGCCCGAAGAACATGGGCTCCTTGAGCGCGTCGTTGGGGGCCCGGCAGAAAGTGGTGTAGCGATGGTTTTCCTTGCAGCTCATGGCCTGCTCCTGATCATCGGTGATTGTGCTATTGTAATCAAGTCATCGCTGGCGTGTGAGGAGAGGCTGTGAGTCGCTTTCGGGAGGGCATCCGCTATCTGTATGGCCGCCGCATGGTGCTGGCCACGGCGGATGACGCGCTTGCGCAGGTGCTGACGGACTTTCTCGACCGCTACGGTGTGCAGGTCACCCGTCTCAACTCGGTGGCGGCGGTGGGTGAGGAGATCCGCCGCCGGCTCTACGGCACCCGGCGCATCTATCTGGCCATTCTCATCGACGCGCCACTGGCGGAGAACATGCTGGAAGGCTGGCGGCAGGCGCTGGCCATCAATCCGGTGCTGGCGGACACGCCGGTGGCGGTGCTGGCGCCGGAGAACCAGCAGGCTTTCTGGCGGCAGGTGGACGAGGTGCGCCATGTGCTGCCGCTGCCGCTCTCGCCCCGGGCCATGCTCAGGTGGCTGGCGGCCATCAGCCGCTGGCGCCAGTTCGTGCACGAGCTGGAAGGCCGTGGCGAGCCACCGGCGCGTCTGTCCCGCTGAACTCACCAACCTGTGATGTTCTCCAGCCATTCTGGGGTCGTTGTCTCGCCGTCGAACAGCAGGGCGTCGATGCGCGGCGTCAGTCCCTGAAACTGCGGATGCCGCTGCAGAAAGTGCTCGAAGCAGCGCTGCAGGCGCGTCAGTTTGGCCGGCGTGAGGCTCTCGGCGGCGCTGCCGCGGTCGCGGCGGCTGCGGTGACGCACTTCGAAGCAGATGAGGGTGTTGCCCTTGCGTCCCACAATGTCCAGCTCGCCACCGCGGCAGGTGAAGTTGCGGGCCACGATCTCCACCCCCTGTCGTGCGAGCCAGCGGGCGGCCTGATCCTCCTTCTTCCGTCCCAGCAGCCGGCTGATCATGGGGCAAAGGGGGCGATGATCCGCAGGTCGGGGAAGGCCGCCACCACCGCCGGCCGGGCGTCGGCCTCGAACAGCAGTTTGAGGTTGGGGCCGGCGTCCATGGTGAACCACACGCCCGTGCCTGCCTGGCGCAGCGCCCACACCCGCTGCATGGCCGCCACGCTCTCCGGTATCCAGTAGAGCACGGGCGGGCGGGTGGCGATCATGGTGGCGTGCATGGTGAGCGCATTGTGCTCGGCGATCTCGCCCAGTTTTTCCATGTCCCGGGCTTCGATGGCCGCGGTCAGATCGCGCACGCAGCGCTCGGCAAAGTCCGGCCAGGCGTCATAGAGGGGGCAGGTGTCCACCGTGCGGGTCATGCCGGCGGTGGAGCCGACCGGCTTTTGGGTCACGTCCACCTCCACCAGTCCGATGCGCAGCGCCGGCCAGCGCTGCGGCAGCGGCTCGGCCCAGCTGTCCAGACCGTCGTCCCGTTCCCCTCGGTGCCACACCGCGAAGCCGTCGAACAGGGAGCGGCTGGCGGAGCCGGAGCCGATGCGTGCCAGCATGGAGAGGGTTCTGGCGTCCAGTTGCCAGTCGAACAGGTCATCCAGCGCCCGCGCCAGCGCGGCGAATCCCGAGGCGGAGCTGGCCAGTCCGGCGGCAGTGGGCACGCTGTTTTCCGTTTCCACTTCGAAGGCCGCGCCCGCCGGGCGGAACAGGTCCAGCCAGGCGCTCAGGCGACGGGTGAACCCTTCCGGCGCGGGCTGGCCGTTGAGGGTGACGCGGTCCTGCGGCCCGTCGATGAGGATGACCCGGGTGCGGGTGCCGAGGCTGGGCAGGGCGACGGACAGGGAGCTGTTCCGGGGCAGGTTGAGTTCACTGTCGCGCTTACCCCAGTATTTGGCCAGGGCGATGTTGACCGGCGCCGAGCCTGTTCCACAGGTGCCGGGGGCGGCCGTCAGTCCCGGGATCAGCTGTCGGACGAACTCATGCCGCGTCATGCCAGGCGCCTCCTTCCGTAATGGTGACCGGCAGGCAGCGGTAGTCTTCCAGCGTCACGGCGCCCAGCGCCAGCACGCAGTCGCCCAGACCGGAGCCGCTGATCTTGGCGGCATGGCCCATCTCCCGCACCTGATAGACGATTTTCGCCAGCGTCAGGTCGCACACGCCCAGCGCGTCCATCAGGCCGTGATAGATGTTGAACAGCCGGTTGAACAGCGGGTGCGCTTCATCTTCGAGCGCCAGTGCGCGCACCGCCTGCCGCACGGTTTCGCCCATCAGCTGGTAGAGGTCATCCTGCAGGTCCGGCACCAGTTCCCATTCGTCGTGCACCTTTTTCAGCACCTCGGCGGTGGGTGTCTTGTAGCCGCTGTAGATGAGCGTCAGCGTGTCCCTGAAAGGGATGGGCGTGATCGCCGGCAGGTTGGGGTCCAGCAGCACGGTGCCGCCGGTGAGGCTCGCCGCCAGGTCGGCGCCGGAGCCACGTCCCTGAATCTGGCGGATGAGGTTCCGGCCGAGCGTGAACTGCTCCAGCGGATGAGGGGGTTCGGGCAGCAGCGGTTCCAGCCCTTTCAGGGTGGCGGCCAGCGCCGCGGCGGAGCTGCCCAGCCCCATGTCGGTGGGAATGCCGCTGTCGATGGTCAGCTCCAGTCCCGGCAGGCGGGCGGCATGGTGACGCAGGGGGGCCAGCACGAAGCGCAGCCGCGGATGGTCGCTCATCTCGTCCAGCGTGGTGGCGTGTTCGGCCAGCGCCGAGTGGATGATCACCTGTCGGTCGTTTCGGCGGCGCCAGCGGATGGTGAGCCAGTGGTCGAGCGCGCTGACCAGCGCGGGCTGGCCATAGACGACGGCGTGCTCGCCCAGGATCATGGTGCTGGCCGGCGCGGCGGAAGTCCAGGCGATTGGGTGTGTCATGGCTTCAGTTCAACCTGTCGGGCTGAAAATTTATCAAGAGAAAGGTTGGTTGGCAGGGTGCCGAAGTGGATGATCATGCCGCCGGCATCGCCACGGATGCTGCCGGCGCCGGAGAGCTTGGCCGCGCCGGTTTCGTTGAGGAAGCGGATCAGTTCGGCCACCCGGTCGGGCACCACGCCGATCTTGCGCAGCAGGATGTGGTTGGTCTGGATCGCATTCCGCAGAGCAGCCTCATCCTGTTGTTCCAGCGCCATGCGCAGGGTACGGGTGGTATCGCCGAAGGCCTGCCAGATGGGGTGGTCGGCGGGAAAGCGCGTGCGCACCTGCATGACGCATTCGCCGGTGCGGCTTTCCGGCGCGCCGGTGTCAATGAGATGGAAGGACGGCAGGGTGGCATTCAGAATTTCTTCTTCCAATCCGGTGGGCGTGCGCTGCACCTGCAGCGGGGCGTTGCGCAGCATCACCAGCGGGTCCAGTCCGGAACTGCGTCCATGGGCGTAGTGCTCGCAGCGGATGGCCAGCGCCAGCCGGGCGTCATCCGCCAGCGGCATGTCGGTGAGCCGCTCCAGCGCATGGATGAGGCTGATCACCACGGCGGCGGAGCTGCCAAGCCCGCGGCCGATGAGGTCGTGGCCGCGCACGCTGACGACATAGTGCCCTTGCGGCAGAGGCGTCAGCTGGTGGAACTGCCACAGGGTCAGAGCGATCAGATCCGTGGGGGCCTGAAGCACCGCCTGTGGCCGCAGGCGCCATATTTCGTGCTTCTGCGCGCCAAAGGTCTCGAATTCGTCCCAGGAAAGGGCTTTTTCGGCGGCGAAGTTTTCCGCGCGCAGCAAAATCAGGGGAGACCCCGTCTCCTCGAACTCGATGCGGGCATGGGTCATGAGGGGAATGGGAATGGCCAGCGCCGGCTGACCGGTGGCGATGCTGTATTCGCCACTGAGAATGAGTTTGGCGGGGCTTGTGCCCTCAGCGACGCTCATACAGGCGTTTGTGATCTCTGATCGCCTTG
>NZ_WFYD01000008.1 GCF_015490265.1 Sulfurivirga sp.
CAGCGTCGACTGGCCGATACCGTGGCCATGGTGCCCCTGTGGTATGAGGATCAGTATGTGGTGCGGCGGGCGTCCCTGCACGGCTATCGCCTCTACGCCGATGGTCGCTACGATGGCCTGCTGACCGCAGGCTGAGTCTGCTGGCGACGGCGGGACGGGGTCTCCCCTGATTTTGCGATGTGCTGCGCTGGCGCGTCGGCGGTGGTGCGGAAAATTCCCGCAAAAAAGCCGGTTTGGACCGCAGACGCCTCTTCTGGATGGGGGCTCCCCCATTTTTACAGGGTCGGCTTCTGGCCGCCGGGACGCGCATCGGAAAAATGCCGAAAAAGCCGCTGGAAACTCGCCAGAGTGCCCGGAGAACGGGGTCTCCCCCATTTTTACGGTGCGCCGCGTTGGCGCGCCGGCGGCGGTGTGGAAAAATCCCGGCGATAAGCCGGGTTTGCACTGCTGACGCACCTTTGGACGGGGTCTCCCCCGTTTTTGCAGGATCGGCTTCTGGCCGCCGGGGCGCGCATCGGAAAAATGCCGAACAACCCCCCTCGAAACCCGCCAGAGCGCTGGGGGAACGGGGTCTCCCCCATTTTTGCGGTGCGCCGCCTTGATGCGCCGGTGGCGGTGCCGACAACTCCAGCGAAAAGCCGGTTTATGCCCATTTGCGCCCTTTCGGGACGGGGTCTCCCTCAATTTTTCGGCGTTGCGGCGTGGTGTGTGTGGAAAGATCGCTCCGGGGCGTGCGACAGGGGTTTTTTCGGCGGCTTGACATGAAAACGCCCGGCATGGGCCGGGCGCGAGGCGGAATGGAGAAACGGCCGTTTACAGCTGCGGCAGGTATTCGGGCAGGTGTTTGCGGATCTCTTCCGGTTTTTCGTTGACCAGATCCTTGGCCACTTCCAGGCTGACCACCCTGGCCACGTTCTTGTCCAGTGCGTTGCGCAGATGGCCGAGGAAGCGGGGTGCGGCGACGATGATCAGCTGTTCGAACTTGTGGGCGTGGAAGGCCTGATAGAGCTCCTTCGCCAGCTCCTTGGCGAAGCGGATGGCCTCTTCTTCGCTGGGAGTAACCTTGGGTTCGTAACCGTGGGCGCCCACGCCGGTGTCGTTGCTGTGGCGGCCGGGGCCGTCGGTGGTCAGGTCCTGATCATGCATGCGGGCCTGCAGGTGCACCAGATCTTCCAGTTCGGTCAGTCCAGAGGTGGGGGTTTCGGCGGTGAACAGGCGGGCGTGAGCGCTGTCGGCAACGACAATCCAGGTTTTTTTCATGGTGCTTCGCTCCTTTCGGCTGTGAGTGTGGTCGGGTTCATCTTATCGTTTTTGTGGGGATGGTCGGCGGCTTTTGCAAGCGGCGCACGCAGGGTGTGTTCGATCCAGCGGTCCAGGTCGGCCTGCATGGCGGCGATTTCCCTTTTGTCGGGCATGCGCGCGGCGCTTTTCAGTTCGATGGTGAGCACCGGGATCTTCAGGTATTCGCCGGCGTAGCGGCCGAGGGAGCCGGGATAGGTGCCCAGCTGGCGCAGACGCAGCCGGCCCAGCTTCTGGGGGACGGCGTGCTCCGGGCCGTCATAGTCGAGCAGGTTCCACGGGGCGTGCAGGCTGATGATGACATCGGGCTTCCAGTCATGGATCAGCTGCACCAGATAGCGGGTCTCCGGCTCGGAGGCGGGGGCGGGGCCCGGGTAGTAGCGGGGGTTGCGCCGTTTGTAGCGGGTCCACCAGTGATGAGCCTGCTGCCGCCAGTCGGGGCTGGGGAAGTTGCGGTTGAGGTCCACGCCGTGGGCGTTGGTGCGTCGGGAGGGGCGGCGCAGCAGGCCGTCCGGGTTGGCCACCGGGACGAACAGCCACTGGTGGTGCAGCTGATCGGGATGACGCAGCAGCGCTTGCAGCCACAGGTAGGTGAGGCTGACGGCGGCCCATTCGTCCCCGTGGATGCCGCCGATGAACAGGACGCGGCCGTGGCCGGCACCGGCCGGATCGAGCCGGCGGATCATCAGTGGACGGCCCTGCACGCTGCGTGCGCCGCTCGGCTCAAGAGAGAGGGCGTGGCAGCCGGCATAGGTGACGGTGCGCAGTTTGCGCGCCAGCGCCCGGCAGAAGCGTGCGGAGGTTGCCGACGCCTTGTGGTGACGGTTACGGGTACGGGCGCGTTCCTCCGTTGGCGCTGTCATGGCACGGTCGGAAACTGCGCTGCCCGGCCCATCACGGTGATCGGCAGGCGCGGCGGAGACCGCGGCCGGCAGCAGGGCGGCCAGCATCCAGGCGCGTATCATGGCTCAGAAGCCCCGGTTGATGAACTCTTCGTTCTGCAGCTCCCGCGGCAGTTTGCCGGCCAGCTTGATCTGCAGGCGTACGTCGTTGGGGGAGTCGGCAAAGCGCAGGGCGTCCTCGGCGGTGATGATGCCCTGATCGAACAGCTGGAACAGGTGCTGGTCGAAGGTCTGCATGCCGGAGTCGGTGCTGGCGGCCATGGTCTCCTTGAGCGCGGGGATGTCGCCCTTGAAGATGAGGTCGGCCACGCGTGGGGTGCGGATGAGGATTTCCATTGCCGCCACGCGTCCGCCATCCTTGCGCGGCACCAGCCGCTGGGAGATGACCGCCAGCAGGTTGAACGACAGGTCCATCAGCAGCTGGTTGCGCTTGTCTGTGGGGAAGAAGTTGATGATGCGGTCAAGCGCCTGGTTGGCGTTGTTGGCATGCAGGGTGGACAGGCACAGGTGGCCGGTCTCGGCGAAGTTGATGGCGTGCTCCATGTTCTCCTGATCGCGGATCTCGCCGATCATGATCACGTCCGGCGCCTGACGCAGGGTGTTCTTGAGGGCGTCGAAGTAGCTTCGGGTGTCCATGCCCACTTCGCGCTGGGAGACGATGGAGCGCTGGTGGTGGTGGACGAACTCGATGGGGTCTTCAATGGTGATGATGTGGCCGGAGGCGTTGCGGTTGCGGTAGTCGATCAGGCTGGCCAGCGAGGTGGATTTGCCCGTGCCGGTGCCGCCCACGAACAGGATCAGCCCCTGCTTGCGCATGATCAGGTCCTTGAGCACCGGCGGCAGGCCCAGCTCATCCACGGTGGGAATGTTGCTCTTGATGGTGCGCGCCACCAGCGCGGGCGTGCCCCGCTGGATGAAGGCGTTCATGCGCCAGCGGCCCTTGCCCGGAATGGAGTAGGCGTAGTTGAGCTCCAGAGTCTCGTTGAACTGTTTCCACTGTTCGTCATTCATGCTGGAGCGCACCAGCGTGGTGGCGAACTGGGGCGGCAGACGGTCTTCGCTGAGGTATTCCACCTCGCCGTTGACGCGCAGGGCCACCGGCGCGCCCGCTTCGATGTAGAGGTCGGAGCCGTTGCGCTCCAGCAGGGCGACCAGCGCCTCTTCCAGCGCCGCCCGGGCCTCGTCCGGGGTCAGTTCTACGCTCATGGCTCACTCCTCTCAGCTGAACATGGCCTTGTCGCCCACCTTGGAGAGGGCTTCTTCCTCGGTGACGATGCCTTCGGCCACCAGTTTCTTCAGGTGCTGGCCGAGGGTCTGCATGCCGATATTGGTGGAGGTCTGGATGACCGAACTCAGCTGCGGTACCTTGTCCTCG
Organism: Sulfurivirga sp.; assembly: GCF_015490265.1. GTDB lineage: Bacteria > Pseudomonadota > Gammaproteobacteria > Thiomicrospirales > Thiomicrospiraceae > Sulfurivirga. The sequence continues at coordinate 3,577 of NZ_WFYD01000008.1, forward strand.
CGGATCAGGTTGCGCACGGCGGGCGTGCCCAGCATGACCTCGTAGGCGGCCACGCGGCCCTTGCCATCGGCACGCTTGAGCAGCGTCTGGGAGATGACCCCCTGCAGGGACTCCGACAGCATGGCGCGCACCATGGCCTTCTCGTTGCCCGGGAAGGAGTCCACGATACGGTCCACCGTCTTGGGAGCGGAGTTGGTGTGCAGGGTGCCGAAGACCAGGTGGCCGGTTTCGGCGGCGGTCAGCGCCAGCGAGATGGTTTCCAGATCGCGCATCTCGCCGATGAGGATCACGTCCGGGTCTTCCCGCAGGGCGGCGCGCAGGGCGTTGGAGAAGGCGTGGGTGTCGCTGCCCACCTCCCGCTGGTTGATCAGCGAGCGCTTGGGCTCGTAGATGAATTCCACCGGATCCTCGATGGTGAGAATGTGGTGGGCCATGTTCTGGTTGATGTATTCGATGATGGACGCGAGCGTGGTGGACTTACCGGAGCCGGTGGGGCCTGTGACCAGCACCAGTCCCCGCGGCATGCGCGCCAGCTTCTTGAACACCTCCGGCGCGCCCAGCTCCTCCATGGAGCGGATCTTTTCCGGAATGACGCGGAAGGCACCGGCCAGGCCGCGCTGCTGCATGTAGATGTTGGCACGGAAACGGGCCACGTTGGGCACGCTGAAGGAGAAGTCCAGCTCCAGGTGCTCCTCGAACAGCTGGCGTTGCTTGTCGTTCATGATGTCATACAGCAGCGTGCGCGCCTCGGTGGGTTCCAGCGGGGGGATCTCCACCTTCACGATGTCGCCGTAGCGGCGGATCATGGGCGGCTCGCCGGCGGAAATGTGCAGGTCGGAGCCGCCTTCCTGCACGCAGAAGGTGAGCAGGTCGGTAATGTCGAGATTCATGCGGTTGCCTCCTCCGGTTTGATCAGGGTGGGGGTGACGCCGGCGGCTCGGTAGGCGCGCCAGCGGTCGCGTCCCCGTTCAAGCAGCTCCGGCGACTGGTCGAGCAGCTCGATGACATGCTCATACCCTCGCCAGTGAGCGCACAGCTGCGGATGCAGGTTAACAAGAACCGTGCCGTGGGCGGGCACCGTTTCGCCCCAGAGGCGGATGTGCGCCTGTGGGGCCTCCTCGCCGAGGGCGTGGGGCAGAAAGGCCTCGGGTGCAAGGCGCCACAGCTGCAGGTCGAGCCGCCGGGCGGCGTCCCCGTCCGGCAGACGCACATCACAGGGGTGTTCCGGCCACAGGCGTTCCAGCAGCCGGATCAGATGGGCGAGCCGCGCCCGGGGCGCGGTGGTGTCGAGAACGTGGAACTCCAGCCGCATGCGTCGGTCAGCGGGCCTGCGCCATCAGCCAGCGCACCAGCGTGGGCACCGGGCGACCGGTGGCGCCCTTCTTCTCGCCACTGACCCAGGCGGTGCCGGCGATGTCCAGATGGGCCCACGGGCGTCCGTCCTCGATGAAGCGGGCCAGGAACTGGCCAGCGGTGATGGTGCCTGCCGGACGTCCGCCGATGTTGGCCATGTCTGCGAAGTTGGACTTGAGCTGCTGGTCGTATTCCTCCGACAGGGGCAGGCGCCACAGACGGTCGTAGGTCCATTCGCCCGCCTCGCCGAGACGTTCCGCCAGCGCGTCATCATTGCTCATCAGTCCGCTGATGTGATGGCCCAGGGCGATGATGCAGGCGCCGGTCAGCGTGGCCAGATCCACCACCTGTGCCGGCTTGAAGGTGCGCTGCGCGTAGGTGAGCGCGTCGCAGAGGATCAGCCGGCCCTCGGCGTCAGTGTTGAGGATTTCGATGGTCTTGCCGGAGAGGGAACGGATCACGTCTCCGGGCTTGGCGGCCTTGCCGGAAGGCATGTTTTCCGTGGCCGGGATGACGGCGACCACATTGAGCGCCGGCCTGAGCTCGCCCAGGGCCTGGAAGGTGCCCAGCACGGCGGCGGCGCCGCTCATGTCGTATTTCATCTCGTCCATGCCGGCGCCCGGCTTGAGGCTGATGCCGCCGGAGTCGAAGGTGACGCCCTTGCCTACCAGGGCGATGGGCGCGGCATCACCGGCACCGTTGTAGCGCAGGGTGATCAGCTTGGGCGGCGCTTCGGAGCCACGCGCGACCGCCAGCAGCGCGCCCATGCCGAGCCGTTCCATGTCCTCGCGTTCCAGCACTTCCACTTCGAAGCCGTAGCGCTCGGCCAGCCCCAGCGCCGTGTCGGCCAGATACTGGGGTGTGCAGATGTTGGGCGGCAGGTTGGCCAGATCACGGGTCAGGTTCATGCCCAGCGCGGTGGCGCGTGCCTCGGCCAGCACCCGCCGCCGTTGCTCGCCGTCTTCTTCCATGAAGGTGACCTGCGCAAGCTTCGGATCCCGCTCCGGGCGGTCGCCGCGGCTTTCGTGCTCGTAGTCGTAGAAGCTGCGCTGCAGCTGCAGGGCGTTGTGATAGAGCGCCCAGTCGGCGTCCGCCTCCAGCGGATGCAGGGTGTTGAGGGTGCTGAAGGCGTGCACGGCACCACTGTGGTCCAGGGCGGTGGCGGCGGCGCCGAGCATGTCCAGGTAGCGCTTCGGCGTCATGGGTTCCCGTTCGCCGGCGCCCACCAGCAGCACGCGGCGGAAAGGGGCGGGCGCATCGAACAGTACCAGCGTGCGGCCGTTTTCCGGCTCGAAGTCGCCGGCCTCGATCAGCTGTTCGATGCGGTCTTCAAGACCGAACCGAGCGTAGAGCTCTTGAGGTCGCTGATCTTTGGTGACCGGCAGCACCAGCGTGTCGGCCTCCTGCGGTGCGGTCGGCTGGCAGTGGAACTGGATCTGTTTCATGGCGTTCTATCCCCTTATCTATAATGAGCGTCGATTTGCTCCATTATATAGACCTGCCCCATTGATGCGGATTCTCGATCGCCATCTGTTTTCTGAACTGACGCTCACCTGGCTGGCCGTGGCGCTGGTGCTGGTACTGATCATCTTCGGCACCCAGGTGGGCCAGCTGCTGCAGATGGCGGTGCAGGGCGGCCTGCCGCCGTCGTTGCTGGGGTTGCAGCTGCTCTACCGGTTGCCGCCGGCGCTGGAGGTGGTGCTGCCGGTGACCGTGCTGCTGGGCGTGCTGCTCACCTTCGGGCGCTGGTATCAGGATCAGGAGATGGTGGTGTGGCACAGCTGCGGGGTGGGGCTGGACGCCTTTCGCCGGCGGGTGCTGCTGTTCGCCCTGCCGATTGCCGCGCTGACACTGTTCAATGACGGCTGGCTGGCCCCCCTGAGCACCCAGAAGGCGCGCCTGTCGCTGGTGCATGCCAAGGCCACGGCGCCCTTTGCCGCCGTGCGCCCGGGTCGTTTCAATCCACTGGGCGAGGCGGGCGTCTTCTACGCCGCGGCGCTGACCCGGGACGGCCAGTTGCGGCAGGTGTGGCTGCGCTATCCGCTCTCGACCCAGGAGCTTGTGGTCACCGCCCCGCGGGGACGGCTGGTGACCCGTGGGGAGCGGGTGGCGGTGCAGCTGGATGATGCCTGGGCGCTGAGCCGGCAGGCGGACGGCACCACCACGCTGCGTCACTTCGAGCGCTTCGAGGGCTTCGTCCCTCAATTGTCGGCACGCATGCCGCGTCGCAGCGATCGTGAAATGACCCTGCCGCAACTGTGGAAGAATCCGGCGCCGCCGGCGCAGGCCCTGCTGCATCAGAAGCTGACCGCGCCGCTGACGGTGGTGGCCATGGCGCTGCTGGGACTGGCGGCCAGCCGCACCCGGCCACGAGAGGGGCGCTTCGCCCGCGTCTTCTATGCGCTGCTGGTCTATGTGCTCTACTTTCAGCTGATGACCCTGTTTCAGGATCGGGTGCATCACGGCGACACCCGCTGGGTGGTGGCGCTCTGGGCGCTGCCGGCGGCGGCCATCGTGGTGTTGTGGCAGTGGGGGCGGCGGCGATGATGCGCTGGTTGCTGATTGAGCGCTATCTGGGCCGGGTGGCCATCGTGCACACGCTGGTGGTGCTGGCGGTGCTGCTGGTGGTGCTGGGGTTCGTGGAGCTGAGCATCCAGCTGGGCAAGCTCAATGAGAGCTACACGCTGGAGAAGGGCCTGCTCTACACCCTGCTCAAGCTGCCGGTGTATGGCTATGAAGTCTTTCCCGTGGCGCTGCTGATCGGCACGCTCATGGGATTGGGAGCGCTGGCCGCCCGCAGCGAGCTGACCATTCTGCGCGCCACCGGCTGGTCGGTGGCGCGGATCTGGTGGGGCGTGCTCAAGAGCGTGCTGCTGTTTGCGCTGGTGATGGTGGCGGTGGGCGAGTATGTGGGACCGCCCAGCGAGGCCTACGCCAAGAAGATGCGCGCGGAAGCGCTGCACCGCAACTTCTCCATCGGCTCCGATCAGGGCGTGTGGCTGCGTCAGAAGCTGCCCGATGGGGAGCGGGTGGTGCATGCCCGCAGCGTGCTGGATGCCCGCACTCTGGCGGATGTCACCCTGTTCGACATGGGGCGGGGCGGTGTGCAGCGCCGGGTGCATGCCCGTCAGGCACGCTGGGATGAGACGAAGCGACAGTGGCGCCTGAACCAGCCGGAGATCTGGCGCTACCGTCTGGTGCCGGCAGCCGGCACGCCGCCCCAGTGGGCGCAGGCGGTGCCCGCCACCCGGCTCGAGGTGCGTCATCAGCGCCTGAAACAGCTGTGGGTGACGCTCACGGTGGCGCCCGAGATGCTCACGGTGATGCAGGTGGACACCCGCTACATGGGGATCAGCGATCTGCGTCATCAGATCGCCTTTCTCGAGGCCAACCGGCTGGATACGGCGCCTTTCCGGCTGGCGCTGTGGCGCAAGCTGACCCTGCCGCTGACGCTGATCGCCATGGTGACCATCGTCTTTCCGCTGGTGTTCGGCTCCATCCGCCAGAGCAGCATGGGCCAGCGCATCTTCGTGGGTGTGCTGCTGGGACTGGGCTATCACTACCTCAGTCAGGTGGCGGGCAACATGGCGCTGGTCTATGGCTGGCCGATATGGCTGGGCGTGCTGCTGCCGCCGGTACTGCTGGGCGGCATCGGCCTCTGGGGTATCTGGCGCATGGATCATCCCTCGCGCCGTCGTTCAGGTTGAACGTCGCAACGAAAAAGGCCGGCACGAGGCCGGCCCGGTGACGGACTGCGGCGGGGCGGTCAGGCCTGACCCTGTTCCCGCGCTATGGCGCGATGACCAATGTCGCTGCGGTGGTATTCGTCCGGCCAGTGGATGCGGGCCACCGCCTCATAGGCACGCTTCTGTGCTTCGGAGACCGTCTCACCCAGTGCGGTGACGCACAGTACCCGTCCGCCGTTGGTGAGCACCTTGCCGTCTTCGGACAGTTTCGTGCCCGCATGGAAGACCTTGACGTCTGCCATGTCGGCCACATCTTCCAGCCCTTCGATGACATCGCCCTTGCGGTAGCCGTCGGGATAGCCGCCGGCGGCCATGACCACGCCCAGCGCGGCGCGGGGATCCCATTCGGTCTCGTGCTGATCGAGTCTGCCTTCCAGCGCCGCTTCCACCAGCGTCACCAGATCGGAGCGCATGCGCATCATGATCGGCTGGGTTTCCGGGTCGCCGAAGCGGCAGTTGAATTCCAGCACCTTGGGTGTGCCGTCCGGAGCGATCATCAGGCCGGCGTAGAGAAAACCGGTGTAGGGCGCGCCTTCCCGCTGCATGCCGCGCAGGGTGGGCCAGATCACCTCATTCATGATGCGTTCGTGAATTTCGGGCGTGACCACCGGCGCCGGGGAGTAGGCGCCCATGCCGCCGGTGTTGGGGCCGGTGTCGCCGTCATCACGGGCCTTGTGGTCCTGGCTGGTGGCCATGGCGATGACATGCTCGCCGTCGGCCATGACGATGAAGCTGGCTTCTTCGCCGGTCAGGAATTCCTCAATGACGACGCGACTGCCCGCTTCACCAAATCTGTTGCCGGCCAGCATGTCGCGCACGGCCGCTTCGGCTTCTTCCTCGGTCTGGGCGAGGATGACGCCTTTGCCCGCTGCCAGCCCGTCGGCCTTGACCACGATGGGCGCGCCTTTCTTGCGGATGTAGGCGATGGCCGGGTCGATTTCGGTGAAGACGGCGTAGTCGGCGGTGGGAATGTCGTATTTGGCGAGAAAGTCCTTGGTGAAGGCCTTGGAGCCTTCCAGCTGTGCGGCCTTCTTCGTCGGACCGAAACATTTCAGACCGGCCTCGTTGAAGGCGTCCACCACGCCCAGCACCAGCGGTGCTTCCGGGCCGACAATGGTGAGATCAATGGCGTTGTCCCGGGCGAAGGCCACCAGTGCGTCAATGTCGGTGGCGTCAATGGCCACGTTTTCCATGTTCGGCTCCAGCGCCGTGCCCGCATTGCCCGGGGCTACATAGACCCTGTCCACGCTGGGCGACTGGGCGGCTTTCCATGCCAGCGCATGCTCACGCCCGCCGCCCCCGATGATCATGACTTTCATGCCGTGCTCCTTGCTGTGTGGTCGTTCAGTGACGGAAATGACGCATGCCGGTGAGCACCATGGCCATGCCATGCTCGTCAGCGGCGGCGATCACTTCCTCGTCGCGGATGGAACCGCCGGGGTGAATCACGGCGGTGATGCCCGCCTCCGCCGCGGCGTCAATGCCGTCTCGGAAGGGGAAGAAGGCATCCGAAGCCATTACGGAGCCTTTCACCTCCAGTCCTTCGTCCGCAGCCTTGATGCCGGCAATTTTGGCGGAATAGACGCGGCTCATCTGCCCGGCGCCGATGCCGATGGTCATGCCTTCTTTGGCATAGACGATGGCGTTGGACTTGACGAATTTGGCCACCTTCCAGGCAAACAGCAGGTCGTGGATTTCCTGTTCGGTGGGCGCGCGCCTGCTCACCACCCTGAGCTGGTCTCGGCTGACCATGCCCAGATCCCGGTCCTGCACCAGCAGCCCGCCGGTGACCCGTTTGAAGTCCCAGGCCGGCACGGGTTCGTTCAGCGTGCCACAGGCCAGCACCCGCACATTGGGTTTGGCGGAAGTGACTTCCAGCGCTTCGGCGCTCACCTCGGGGGCGATGATCACTTCCACGAACTGACGGTCGATGATGGCACGGGCGGTGTCGGCATCCAGCGGACGGTTGAAGGCGATGATGCCGCCGAAGGCGGAGGTGGGGTCGGTGCGGAAGGCCCGATCATAGGCCTTGAGGATGTTCTCGTCCACGGCCACGCCGCAGGGGTTGGCGTGCTTGACGATGACGCAGGCGGGCTGCTCGAAGGTCTTGACCAGCTCCAGCGCCGCGTCGGTGTCGGCGATGTTGTTGTAGGAGAGCGCCTTGCCCTGCAGCTGTTCGGCGGAGCTGATGGAGGCCTCCTCCTGCGCCCGTTCCACATAGAAGGCGGCCTTCTGATGCGGGTTTTCACCATAGCGGAGCGCCTGCTTCTTGACGAACTGGCTGTTGAAGGTGCGCGGGAAGGGATCCTCGGCGCTTTCGTTGAACAGACGGCCGAACCAGTTGGCGATGGCGCCGTCGTAGCGGGCGGTGAGCTCGAAGGTCTTGATGGCCAGATCGAAGCGGGTGTCGAAGGAGAGGGCGCCGCCGTTGGCCCGCATCTCTTCCAGCACGCGGTCGTAGTCGGCCGGGTCGGTGACCACGGCCACGTCCTTGTGGTTCTTGGCCGCTGAACGCAGCATGGTGGGACCGCCGATGTCGATGTTCTCCACCGCCTCTTCCAGCGTGCAGTCAGGGCGGGCAACCGTCTCCTCGAAGGGGTAGAGGTTGACCACCACCATGTCGATGGGCTGAATGCCATGTTCGGCCATGATTTCATCATCCGTGCCGCGGCGACCCAGCAGCCCGCCGTGGATTTTGGGATGCAGGGTCTTGACCCGGCCGTCCATCATCTCCGGAAAGCCGGTGTAGTCGGACACTTCGATGACCGGCAGGCCGGCTTCGGTCAGCACCCGATGGGTGCCGCCGGTGGAGAGGATCTCCACGCCCATATCGTGCAGGGCGCGGGCAAACTCGACGATGCCGTTCTTGTCGGAAACGCTGATCAAGGCGCGACGGATGGGTTTCATGATGACTCCTGATCAATGGTTATCTTGTAGAGGGTAATCTTGCGATGCAGCGTATTGCGGTTGATGCCCAGCAGACGGGCTGCACGACTGCGGTTGCCCTCGGTGCGGCGCAGCACGTAGCGGATGAGGGCGGTCTCCACCTCGCCGGTGACCAGATCGTGCAGGTTGGCCACCTCCTGACCATCAAGGGTTTCGAAGTAGGCGTCCAGCACCTGTTCCACCGCCTGACCGAGAGAGAGGGGCGCCGGTTTCATGAGGCCAGCTCCTCTATGAAGGCGTGCTGCGCCTCGGCCTGCTCCAGCCGGTTGAAGGCGCGCCGCAGCGCGTCGCCATCCGGCAGGTGCGCCGCATACCAGCCGAAGTGCTTGCGTGCCATGCGCAGGCCGGTGAGCGGTCCGTAGAGGTCGTGCAGGCCGCGCACATGCGCCTGAATCGTCCGCAGCTGCACGTTGCGGTCGATCAACGGCAGCGGTCTGCCCTCCAGGGCGGCGCGCAGGCGAGCAAACAGCCAGGGTGTGCCCAGGGCGGCACGGCCGATCATCACCCCCCGCGCGCCGGTGTGGTCGAGCACGCGGCGGATCTGCCCGGCACTGCGCAGGTCGCCATTGGCGATCACGGGAATGCTGACCCGCCGGCAGGCTTCGGCGATGGTGTCATACTCCGCCTCGCCCTCAAAGCGCTGGGCGCGGGTGCGTCCATGGATGACCACCATGTCGAAGCCACACTCCTGCGCCAGCCAGGCCAGTTCCGGCGCGTTGCGGCGGGTGTCATCCGGACCGGTGCGCATTTTGACCGTCAGCGGCAGGTGAGTGGCCGCCCGCATGGCCTCGAAGATGGCACGCACCCTTGCCGGGTCACCCATCAGAGCGGAGCCTGCGGCCACACGGCAGACCTTCTTGGCCGGGCAGCCCAGGTTGAGGTCGATGATGTCGGCGCCCGCCTCGGTGTAATGCCGCGCCGCCTCGGCCAGCTGCCGGGGATCGTAACCCAGAAGCTGCACCACCCTCGGGGCGGCCTCATGGGGGTCCACACCGCGGGTGGCGGATTTCCTGCGGCCGACCAGTTCCGGCTTGCTGTGGGTCATTTCCGCCACGGCGTAGCCGGCGCCGAAGCGGCGGCACAGGTCACGAAACACCCGGTCCGTGATGCCGGCCATGGGGGCGAGCATCAGCGGATAGATGTCGTGTTGACCGAGGCGGAGAGGGGTCAGCATGGCTGTCAGAGACGGTCCATGGCGTCGATGACCTTCCTGACGCCCTTGACACCGGAGACGGCGGCAATGGCCTTGCGGGCCTCTTCCTGGGTGACCAGCCCCATGAGATAGACGGTGCCGTCGTACACGTCGAAGTGCAGGCTGGCGCTGTTGAGGCCCTTTTCCGCCACCAGGGCAGCCTTGACCTTGGCGGCCAGCAGGCCGTCTTCGGTCGCCTGGCTGTCCGACAGCGGCGGGCCGACCTTCACCCGGTTGTAAACCTTGGTGACATAGGGAATATTGCGTGCCAGTCGGGTCAGCTGTGCCACCTGATCCTCGCTGGGCAGTCGGCCGATCAGCAGCATCTTGTGGTTGTACACCGTGACGGTGACGCGGTTGATGTCGATGCCGGCGTCCCGCATGGCCTCGATCATCTGCTGTTCGGCCTTGCTGTCCTCCGCGATGGTGTCGGTGTCCCGTCGTTCGGAGCCGAGATAGTAGCCGATGCCCACGGCGCCACCGGCGAGAATGAGCGGTGCGGCACACTGGCTCAGAGTGAGTGTGGCGCCACCGAGGGCGGCGGTGAACAGCAGTGTCCGGGAGAGTCGTGAGAGCTTCATGGTGCGTCCTTGGTCAGTTGTCCATGGGAAGAGTATTGTAGCCACTGAAGCAGCCTGTCATGGATGCGGTCCCGCAGGGAAATGTGGCCGGTGCGGCCAACCAGACAGCCATGGCGTCGATCGAGGTGGAGCGCCACCTGCAGGGCATCATGTCCCCACGCCTCCAGCGGAGAGGGCAGTGCACCTGGTGCCAGCATCGCGGGGAAGGCGGGAAAGCGCACGCCGGCCAGGTCCGGCTGCGGTCTGCCGTCAAAGCGCTCGGGCATCAGCAGGCTGCTGCCATAGCGGGGAATGTCGATGTCATAGAAACTCATCAGGGGGTTGAGCACGGCGGTGCGTCGGGCGTCGGTCAGCAGCAGCAGCGCCTGCAGGTCGTGGCGTGCCCGGGGGGCGAACACGAGACGATGCCCCAGCTGACGCTGGAGCGCCCAGCGTCGAGCCTTGCTGCGGTCCACGTGCAGCAGTTGATCAAGCGTGCTGCGCAGGGTGCGGTTGGTGTGTGGCAGGGGCACGGAGTCGGCACGCTGGCCCACATCAGCCAGCCACAGGCGCGCAAAAGCGTTTCGCAGGGTGAGGGCGCGGCCATGGTCTTCGAAAAGGATGCCGAGGCGTCGAATCCTGGCCTGCCTCAGTCTGGCATTCAACTGTGCAGCCTCGCTCAGCGTCTGGAAGGGAAAGGCGTCTCCGAAGCCGTTGGCGGGACGGTTGAGCAGCAGGGTAGGAAGGGTGCTGATTTTGCTCAGGGCAGTGATGTTGTCTGGCAGCAGTGGGCCGATGATTACGTCGGCACCGGCATCCCGTGCCTGCTGGTAGAGGGTGTCGATGTCCGCACCGTGGGTGTCGTAGAAACGCAGCGTCAGCTCGGGTGATGCGGGGGAGAGCGCTGCGCGCACCAGTCCGTTGCGCACGGCCAGGCCCACCTGTGCATAGGGCCCGCTCAGCGGAAGCAGGACGGCCAGGTTGCGCCGGACGGGGGCGAGAGCTTGCCGTCGGAGCAGACTCAGCAGCGGTGTTTCCCGGCTGTCGAACAGAAGCCGCACACTGGAGAGGGGATCGGCATCTCCCGCCTGCAGGCGCTCCGCATACAGCGCCCATGCGCCGGCTGCCGGCACACCGCTTTCCCACGCGGCCTCGATCTGCACCGCATCGGCCCGGCGCCACGCGTCATGCAGTGCCACGGCCAGTGCGCGACGGTCACCCTCGGATACCAGAGGCGCCAGCTGTTCAAGGGTGAGTGTCAGGCCGGGCAGGTCACCCTGCCGTCGCTGTTGCAGCGCCCGGGCTTCCAGCTGCTGTTGCGGGGTGAGAGCCGGTCTTTCCGCAGCCTTTTCCTGCACGGGCTTGCGCACCGGCTGTTGGGTGCAGCCGGCCATGAGCACCAGCAGAATCAGAAGAAGATGAATGGGTCGCATGGCGTCGCTGTGGTATGGTTTGCGCAATTATAAACCTTGCGGGAGGGCGATTCCGTGCAAGCGCGGGGAGAGCTGTTCGTGGTGGCCACGCCCATCGGCAATCTGGCGGATATTACGCAGCGGGCGCTGGAGGTGCTGGCTTCGGTGGACTGGGTGGCGGCGGAAGACACGCGCCATACGCGGCGGCTGCTGGCTCACTATGGAATCGGGACGCAGTTGATCAGTCTGCACGCCCACAATGAGCATCAGCGTGGCGAACGGCTGCTTGAGCGCCTGCTTGAGGGGGAGCGGGGCGCACTGGTCAGTGATGCGGGCACACCGCTGATCAGCGATCCGGGCGCCGTATGGGTTGCCCGATTGCGACAGGCGGGTGTGCGCGTGACCCCCGTTCCAGGTCCGTCCGCGCTGATTGCGGCGCTGTCTGCGGCCGGTCTGCCGACGGACCGCTTCGCCTTCGAAGGATTTCTGCCGACAAAAGGGGGTGCGCGGCGGCAACGGCTGGCCGCCCTGCGTCGCGAGCCGCGCACGCTGGTCTTCTATGAGGCGCCCCATCGTCTTGTGGCCACGTTGACCGACATGATCGGGTTCTGGGGCGGCGGGCATGCCTGCGTGGTGGCACGTGAACTGACCAAGCGGCACGAATCTTTCGTGGGTGACACGCTGGAAGCGGTGCTGGGTCATTTTCAGGCGCATCCTGAAGAGGTGCGGGGAGAACTGGTCATTCTGCTGGGGCCCGCGAAGCGTGATGACGAGGAAGATCAAGTCAGGGCCGAGCAGCTGATCCAGCGGTTGCTGGAAGCGGGGCTGTCGGCCAGGACGGTAGCCGGTATCGTGGCCGACACCTTCGAACAGCCGCGCAATCGGGTCTACCGGCTGGTGCAGGCCTTGAAATCGGGCGATCTGCTACAATAAACCTTCTGTGAAAGCGGGCCGGGCAGCCGCTGGCTCACGCCAGAGGAAAGTCCGGGCACCACAGAGCAGGATGCCAGCTAACGGCTGGGCGCCGCAAGGCGACGGAAAGTGCCACAGAGAGCAGACCGCCGATGGCTTCCGACAGGAGGCACAGGCAAGGGTGAAAGGGTGCGGTAAGAGCGCACCGCGCGCCTGGCAACAGGCGTGGCAGGGTAAACCCCATCCGGTGCAAGACCAAATAGGCGCGCACGCGGCCTGGTGCCGCAGAACCTGGCTCGGGTTCGCGCGCGGGTAGGTCGCTTGAGGCATGCCGCGAGGCATGTCCCAGATGAATGGCTGCCGCTCCGCAAGGAGGACAGAACCCGGCTTACAGGCCCGCTTTCCATCCTTTTCTGGCTTTTCTCCCCACTTTGTCCCACCACTTCACATCTGGTGTCTTTCTTTTCTTGTTCACACAACATCTTGTGCTCTGCTTTTACCTGCTTTTCTTCGGATTCTGATGGGGTTCTGTGTAAATGTTCTTCAAGGTGTTGACTTGATTGGTATTTGTGGTGCGCCAGCAAAATATGTGCATGGTGTCCCGTGTTGCGAAGGTGTCGGTAAGTGTTTGAGCTGAAAGCAAAAAATGAAGCCTCAAGGTGGTTGACATGGGTAGGGGTGGTCAATATAGTGGTGCCAAGTGGTGAAAAGTGGTGACAGGTGGTTTAAGTGTTCTTCCGTGGCTTGCATCAGGTCAGTCTCGACCAGAAGGGGCGGGTCGCCATCCCGAAGCGGCTGCGGGAGACCATCGTGCAGAGCGGCAATCGCACGCTGGTGGCCACCATCGATCTGCAGAGCCCCTGTCTGCTGCTGTATCCCTTTGACGAGTGGCGACTGATCGAACAGAAGATCATGAGTCTGCCGAACATTGACCCCATGGCGCGTCGCTATCAGCGGTTGTTCGTGGGTTTTGCCCATGAGCTGGACATGGATGGCCAGGGGCGTGTGCTGCTTCCGGCGGTGTTGCGGGAGCATGTGGGGCTGGAGCGGCAGGGGGTGCTGCTGGGGCAGGGCAACAAGCTTGAGCTCTGGCCGCAGGAGAAGTGGGACGCCACCTGTCCGGACATGCTGGAAGAAGTGAAGAACGAGCCGGTGCCGGAAGTGCTCGAAAGCCTGAGCATCTGACATGGAAGGCGCGCACTACCCGGTCATGCTCTCCGAGGCGCTCGAAGGCCTCAATGTGCGTCCGGATGGCATTTATGTGGATGGCACATTCGGTCGTGGCGGACACAGCCGGGCCATTCTGGACAGGCTGGGGGCGGATGGCCGGCTGCTGGCCTTCGACCGGGATCCCGAGGCGGTGGCCTGGGCGCGGCAGCGTGTGGACGATCCGCGCTTTGAGATCGTTCATGGCAGCTTCACCGCGCTGGCCGATGAAGTGGCGCGCCGGGGCTGGACGGGGAGGATTGCGGGCGTGCTGCTGGATCTGGGCGTGTCGTCGCCCCAGCTGGATGCGCGGGAACGGGGGTTCAGCTTCCTGCGTGACGGGCCGCTGGATATGCGCATGAATCCGGCTGAAGGCGTCAGCGCCCGTCAGTGGCTGGCCGAGGTGGATCGGGCGACACTGGCGCGGGTGCTGAAGGAGTATGGCGAGGAACGGTTTTCCGGCCGCATCGCCCGGGCCATCAAGGAGGCGGTCGAAGCAGGCGGTCTGCATACGACAGGGGAGCTGGCGCGACTGATCGAAACGGTCGTGCCGCGGCGGGAGAAGGGCAAGCATCCGGCCACCCGCACCTTTCAGGCCATCCGCATTGCCGTCAACGGTGAGCTGGAGGCGCTGAAGGCAGTGCTGCCCCAGGCGGTGGAGGTGCTCCGGACAGGCGGACGGTTGGTGGCAATCAGCTTCCACTCGCTGGAGGATCGACTGGTCAAGCGCTTCATTCGGGCGCTGAGTCGGGGAGAGACTGATCCTTTCGGGCGAGAGGTGAGTGCCCCGCGCCTGAAACCGGTGGGCAGGGCGGTCTTTCCGTCCGAGGCGGAAGTGGCGGAGAACCCGCGCTCACGCAGCGCGGTGATGCGGGTGGCGGAAAGAATCTGAACAGATGAATTTTGGGGTGTGGCGGTGTCGGGCCGGCCGCCGCATCAGGGGTTGGACAGGCTCAATGAAGAGGAGAGTGTCATGCGTTTTGAACTGCACGAGGAGCAAGCACGGGCGCCGGGTCTGCCGGTGATCAAGGTGATCGGTCTGGGCGGTGGCGGCAGCAATGCTGTCGATTACATGGCCCAGCAGCAGGTACAGGGGGTGGAGTTCATCTGCGCCAATACCGATGCGCAGGCGCTGGAAAATCTGAGTGTGCCGGTGCGCATCCAGCTGGGTGCCAGCGGCCTGGGCGCCGGCGCGCGGCCCGAGAAGGGACGTGAGGCGGCCATGCAGGATCTGGACAAGATTCGTCAGCATCTGCAGGGCACCGACATGCTGTTCATCACCGCCGGCATGGGCGGCGGCACCGGCACCGGCGCGGCACCCGTGGTGGCGCAGGCGGCGCGCGAAATGGGCATTCTCACCGTAGGCGTGGTCTCCCGTCCCTTCTACTTCGAGCGCCGAAGTGAGGTGGCGGAGGAAGGCATTCGTCAGCTGCGCGAGTTCGTGGATTCGCTGATCGTCATTCCCAATGACAAGCTGATCAAGGTGCTCGGTGGCAACATGAAGCTGACCGACGGCTTCAACAAGGCCAATGCAGTGCTCCATGGCGCGGTGCAGGGCGTTTCCGAGCTGATCACCCGTCCGGGTCTGATCAATGTGGACTTCGAGGACGTGCGCACCGTCATGAGCTGTCAGGGCTACGCGCTGATGGGTGTGGGTGTGGCCAGCGGCGAGGACCGTGCCGTGAAGGCGGCCGAGGCGGCCATCAACAACCCGCTGCTGGAGGATGTGCGCGTCGAGGATGCCCGTGGTGTGCTGGTCAATGTGACCGCCGGTCCCGACCTGACCCTGTC
>NZ_WFYD01000009.1 GCF_015490265.1 Sulfurivirga sp.
CCCTGCTGAAGCACTGTGCCCGCGTGCGCACCGAAGCCGGCCACCCCACCGCCGCACTGGGGCTGCGCCTGCTGATGCCCCTGCCGGTCGAACGGCTGCGCCCCCTGCTGGAAAAAACCCGGCGACGGCTGGTGGTGGAACAGACCCACGGGGCGCAGCTGCTGCACTATCTGCAGAGCCGACTGCCGGATATGCCGCTGGAAAGTCTGGCACAACCCGGCCCACTGCCCATCCGACCCGGTGAGGTGATCAAGCGCCTCGAGGAGGACATCTGATGCCCTTTGCCAACGACTACAAATCCGATATCCATCCCATCTGGTGCCCTGGCTGCGGTCATTTCATGGTGCTGCGGGCGCTGACGCAGGCGATGGCGTGGCTGGACCTGGACAAGGATCGCACAGCCGTCATTTCCGGCATCGGCTGCTCCTCCCGCCTGCCCGCCTATGTGGACGCTTACGGTTTTCATGGTCTGCATGGCCGTGCCCTGCCGCTGGCCACCGGCGTCAAGCTGGCCAACCCGGAAATGACCGTCATCGTCACCTCCGGCGACGGTGATGCCTACTCCATCGGTGGCAACCACTTTCTACATGCCTGCCGGCGCAATCTGGACATGACCCTGATCGTGATGGACAACCGCGTCTATGGCATGACCAAGGGGCAGCCCTCCCCCACCACGGAACCGGAATGGAAGGCGAAGCTGGCGCCCCATGGCACCCATCTGCGCCCCTTCCAGCCCATGGCGCTTGCGCTGTCGGCGGGCGCCAGCTTTGTGGCGCGTGGCTTTTCCGGCAACCCGGCGGAACTGAGCAAGGTGATCGCAGCCGGTATCGAACATGAGGGTTTCAGCTTCATCGAAGTGCTCAGCCCATGTGTCACTTTCCGTCCGGAAGAGCTGGCCTGGCGGCATGAGGCCACGCCGCTGGATGCCGAACCCACGGACGACCTGTGCACCGCCATGCATAATGTGCTGGAAAAGCCGGCTCTGACCACTGGCATCTTCTATCAGGCACAGCGCCCCGTCTGGTCACCGGACACGGCGGAAAACAGGCCGCTTGAGACACTGGGAGAGGAGGCCTTTGCCCTATGAACGCCCGACACTCCGACTGTGCCCGCGCCCGCCTGCTGGTGAGCGACCTGACCCAGATTCTGCGCGATACCGCCCATACCCTGCAGGCACATCATAATGTCGCTGCGGCCGACTGGCTGCTTGGCATGCTCGATCAGCTGGAGCGGCACCGCCAGACGGTCCAGCAACTGTGCGTTGATGCGCCCCTGCTGCCGCCATGGGAAGCCCCTGCTCTGTCCAGTCTCAACGCCTTCATGGATGGTGTGGACATGCATGCGGCTCCCTCCACACTGGCGTCTCTGCTGCGGAAGGTGATCGATGAGCTGACCGCATGGTATGACAGCACCCCCAGCCTGCCGGGAAAAGAGCGGCTGATCGCACAGCTGCGCGCACTTGAATGGCCGGACGCGCCGGAAAATGGCATGCTTCACGGCGACCCGCTGGCGCCGGTCAACGAAGAGGGCAGCTGACGCCCTCTGGTAAAATACCGCGCCATCACCCATTCAAGGAGACTCCACCATGCGCATCATTCTGTTGGGCGCTCCCGGCGCCGGCAAGGGCACTCAGGCCCAGTTCCTCAGCAGGCATTTCGGCATTCCGCAGATTTCCACCGGCGATATGTTGCGCGCGGCCATTGCCGAAGGCACCGAACTGGGGAAAGAGGCGAAAAAGTACATGGATGCCGGACAGCTGGTGCCGGATGAGGTGATCGTGGGTCTGGTCAAGGAACGCATCGCCCAGCCGGATTGCGCCAACGGCTTCCTGCTGGACGGCTTTCCCCGCACCGTGGCGCAGGCGGACGCCCTCAAGGCCGCTGGCGTGGACATTGACGCCGTCATCGAAATCGACGTGCCCGACGAGGTGATCGTGGAGCGTCTTTCGGGCCGCCGCGTGCATCCGGCCTCCGGACGCACCTACCACATCAAATACAACCCGCCGAAGCAGGAGGGCCTGGATGATGAGACCGGCGAGCCGCTGATTCAGCGCGATGACGACAAGCCGGAGACCATCCGCAAGCGCCTGGCCGTCTATCACGAGCAGACCGCCCCGCTGGTGGACTACTACCGCAAGGAAGCCGAGGCCAATCCGTCACTCAAATACATCCACATCGACGGCACCCAGCCGATCGACGCGGTGGAGCAGGCGATCCTTGCTGCGCTTGAGAAATGAAATTGACACCCTGCGCGCCTTTGTCTAAAATGCGCGCATTCTTCTGGCCAGGTAGCTCAGTTGGTAGAGCAAGGGACTGAAAATCCCTGTGTCGGCAGTTCGATTCTGCCCCTGGCCACCATCTTCAGAAAGCCGGTTGCAAGACCGGTTTTTTTGTCCCCTTGAAACGGGACCGCCGCGCGGGAGTGGTGGAATTGGTAGACACGCCAGATTTAGGTTCTGGTGCCGAAAGGCGTGAGAGTTCGAGTCTCTCCTCCCGCACCATTCCGATTGCGCAGTTTCCATCCTGCTCTCGCCTTACGGCAGACACATCCGCTCTGACGCTCATCCGCCATGATGCTGACGCGCCTTGAAGGCAGCAATGGCCGGCGGCACATTGGCATGGCGTGCCTGTTCGGGCCGATCGCGGAACTGGCGCATGGCCTCGATGGCCTCTTTCGCACTGGCGAAGGTCGCTATGGCCTGTCCACCACGATAGACGGTAAAGCCGTTTTCACTGCGATCAATGCTGTAGCCCTTCATGGTCCACCTCCTCATGTTCTGTATCGGCAGCCCTTAAAATAAGTTGCCAATTTTACGTCAACATGAACTTTCAAAGACTTACAAGAAACTTTCATGCCAGAGCTTCCAGAGGTCGAGACAACAAGAAAAGGGCTTGCTCCCCATCTGACCGGACGCACGCCGACCAAAGCCGTGGTGCGTCAGACTCGCCTGCGCTGGCCGGTGGATGCGGAGGCCCTCAACCGCTGGTGCGGCACCCCCATCACAGCGCTGCAGCGGCGCAGCAAGTGGCTGGTGCTGGAAAACGCGACAGGCTTCGTGCTGATCCATCTGGGCATGAGCGGCAGCCTGCGTATCCTGCCGGCGGACACACTGGCACTCAAGCATGATCACATCGATCTACTGCTGGACGATGGCCGACTGCTGCGCTACACCGATCCACGTCGTTTCGGTGCCTGGCTGAGCGGCAGCGGTGACTGGCGACAGCATCCCCGCCTGCGGAATCTGGGCCCGGAGCCCCTTTCAGACGGGTTCAGCCCCAACCATCTGGCTGAACACTGCCTCAAATCCCGCCGCGCCATCAAGACACTCATCATGGACAGCCGTGTGGTGGTGGGCGTGGGCAACATCTACGCCAATGAGGCGCTGTTTCTGGCCGGCATTCATCCGGCCCGACCCGCCAACAGCCTTGAGGAAAGGGACATCATCCGGCTGCATGAGGCCATCCGTGCCGTGCTGGCCCGAGCCATCGAGGCCGGCGGCACCACCCTGCAGGATTTCACCCGCCCGGATGGCCAGCCGGGCTATTTCGCCCAGAAACTGCATGTCTATGGGCGTGAAGAACACCCCTGTCACACCTGTGGCACGGCCATCGAGCGCATCACGCTGGGACAGCGCGGCACCTTTTTCTGCCCCGAATGCCAACCTTTATAATGAGGCGTATGAACATGATCCGACTGACCGAATACTCCCACGGCGCAGGCTGTGGCTGCAAGATCGCCCCGGCGCTGCTGGAAGAGATGCTCAAAACCGGCATGGCCCACAGCGTGCCGGATGAACTGCTGGTGGGCAACCACACCAAGGACGATGCCGCCGCCTTCGATCTGGGCAATGGCACGGCGGTGCTGTCCACCACCGACTTTTTCATGCCCATTGTGGATGACCCGTTCAGGTTCGGCCAGATTGCCGCCACCAACGCCATCAGTGATATCTACGCCATGGGCGGCCGTCCGCTGATGGCCATCGCCATCTTCGCCTGGCCCATTGACAAGCTGGACGCCGCCACCGGCCAGCGGGTGATCGAAGGCGGGCGCGAGGCCTGCCGCAACGCGGGTATTCCCCTGGCCGGCGGCCATTCCATCGATGCGCCGGAACCCATCTTCGGCTTGGCGGTGACGGGCCTTGTTGAAACGACCCGGCTCAAGCGCAACGACACCGCCGAACCCGACTGCCAGCTGTTTCTCACCAAGCCCATCGGCATCGGCATTCTCACCACCGCCCAGAAGCAGAAGAAAATTCAGCCGGAACATCTTGAGGCGGCCATCGAACAGATGTGCACGCTTAACAGTGCCGGTGCCCGCTTTGCCGAAGTGGATGGGGTCACCGCCATGACGGATGTGACCGGCTTCGGTCTGCTGGGCCATCTGATCGAGATCTGCGAAGGCAGCGGCGTGCGCGCCGAAGTCGAGGCGGAAGCCGTACCGCTGCTGCCCCATGTGCTCGACTATCTGGCGCAGGGCTGCACGCCGGGCGGCACCGACCGCAACTTCAACAGCTACGGCCACAAGGTCAGCCCCCTGACCGAGCAGCAGCGCTACACTCTGTGCG
>NZ_WFYD01000010.1 GCF_015490265.1 Sulfurivirga sp.
AGCACGGCCTCAGCCGAGGCGTCGACCGTCTCACCACGTTGGCGGTAAACGGCAGCGTTGACCAGTCTTGCTCTGGGCAGTAGAGCAAGGCCTCCGTGCGTGCCGTCTCCCATCAGCAGTGAAGCCAGCGCCGTAGCATGACCGGTGCCTCCGGGCGTCTCGCCAGGACGCAGCAGGCTGACAACCCGAATGTCGCGTCCCTGGAGTGCGGGGTGTGCGGTATGCACGGCGCCATCCAGCAGGCCGAGCGTGATCCGGCTGGTGCAGCGGGCGGGAGGTTCGTCCACAGAAGGAGGAGATGGCGGTTCAGGTGGGGCGCCCAACGGCTGGTAACGGTGATTGATGCTGACGGGCAGGTGCGGGAACCGCTGTCGCAGTGAACGGACGGCCTGTGGCGCGGACATGTCTGCCGGTGTGCGGAAAGTGCTCAGAAACAGCCCCAGCGCCGGCAGTCGATAGCGACGCAGCAGGCGAAAGCCCGATCGGGTCAGCTGTTTCTGCATGCGGCGCGCGCTTACGAGATCCGGGCTGGCCAGCAATACCTCTTTCGGCTCCCATGGGGGGGTGGCCGGTGGCGCCGCTGAAAAGGTAGCCGGTATGGGAGGCGCGTCAAGGAAGGCCCCGCCATGGGAGGGTGTGACCGGTTTGGGAGTGGGGAGAGTGTCGGGGGGCAAGGATGTAGGCGGCTGATGTGCCGTGGTGCGGGGGGCACCGTGTGGGGTGTCGGGCGCAGGGCGTGTGTGCGGTTTCTGTACCGGGTCATCCGACTTCTGCACAGTGGTGGTCAGGGAAGCAGGGCGGTCGGGGGGGCGCAAGGGTTCGGCCGCCAGCACGGATGCAGTCAGCAGCCCGAGCAGCAACCCGAGCAGCAACCCGAGCAGAGCGTTCATGGCAGCAGCGCCTCGGCGATTTCCGGTCGCTGGCGCAGGGCTTTCAGGGTGCGCTGCAGCGTCTGCTCGTCCGCGCCGGCGGGCAGGGCAAGACGGTAGCGTCCCGCGCTGTCCGGGCCACTGTCCAGAGTCAATCCGTAGTGTCGCAGCAGGGTGGTAATGGTGCGGCTGTCCGCACTGGGGGCGAAGCGCACCCAGATATGCAGGCGCTCATGCTGACTGGCGCCCAAGGGCGCATAGCCTGTCTGCTGACGCAGGTCGGCCTGCTGGATGAGCACCAGTTGCACCGCAAACAGCACCGCAGCGGCGGTAGCGCCGAGCCAGGTCCAGCGCCGGGCAGAAGAGGCGGGTTTGCGCAAGGGTACGACCTTGTCACGGTGTGCCTCAATGCGCGCCTGCACCTGTTGCCAGGTTTCCGGCGCAGGGTGGTGGGCGGCGTAATGGGCCTGCAATTGCCGTTGCAGCTGGCGCAGGTCAACCAGTGCCTGCCGACAGGCATCGCACTGGCGCAGGTGTGCTTCGACGCTGCGGCGCGCTTGATCACTCAGTCTGTTCTGCAGGCAGGCGATCAGCGTCTCTTCGTCCAGATGCGCGTGTTGAGGTTTCATGGTCTGGCTGGCCTGTGTCATGGTTTCTTCTTCTTGTAAGTCGGGAGCTTGTCATCCATGGTTCAAACGGCCTTTTCTCTGCGCCAGGCGGCCATGCATTGCTGCATGAAGCGCCGGGCGTGGAACACGCGGGTTTTGACGGTGTTGGTCGGGCAGTCGAGAATGCGGGCAATGTCCTGATAGGGCTGTTCCTCCACCAGCGCCAGATAGAGCGCCTGTCGCTGGGCGGGCGGCAGTTGGGCCAGACAGGCATCGAAACACGCCTGGCAGGCTTCGTTCAGTGCTGCGTGTTCCCCCTCGACGGCAGGGGTGACTGTTTCGCTGAGCGCCTGATCCAGTGGCCGTGCAGGCCGCACCGTGTCCAGTTCCTCGCTGTCCCGGCGGGTACGGCGCCACACGTCCATCACCTTGTGATGGGCGATGCCCAGCACCCAGGTCAGCACGCTGGCGCGTCCTTCAAAGCGGCCGGCCTGCTGCCAGACCTGCACCATCACCTCGCTGACGATGCCGTCGGCTTCGTGCGGGTCGTCGAGGCGGCTGAGGGCGAAGCGGTAGATGCTGGGCGCCAGCGCGTCATACAGGTGTCTGAGTGCACGGGTGTCACCCTCGGCTACCTGCTGCAGCCATATCCGCAGGCGTGAATCGTCGACTGTCCGGCTCACGGTTCCAGCGTGCCTTTGCGTTTGGGGGTGCGGCCGATGGGGCGGCCATGCGCATCAATGGCCTCCACCCACCAGTGCCAGCTTTCGTGGGGGCGAAGTCGGGACCAGACACCCTCGCTCAATGTTGTGTCCATCTGTTCCGCCGAGCAGGCGGGGCGTACGGCCTGGCCCAGCGGTGGCTGGTCGTCTTCGGCTTGAAGAAGCAGCAGGTAATGATGGGCACCCGGCAGGCACTGCCAGCGGAAACGGGTGTTGGGTCGCAGTCTCGCACCCTCGTCCGGTGCCGAGAGCGCAATGGGGCGCACACCGTCCAACAGGGTGTGTGCATTGGTGACCTGATAGCGCAGCATCAGTGTGTCACTCTGCACCGGGGGACGGATCAGGCGCAGGCGCAGCTGATAGACGCCCGGGGTGGCGGTGGGCAGGTCGGGGCTGACCAGCTGGACGGTGCCACCTGCGCCCAGCATGCGGTGAATGGGTGCCAGCGTCCGCCAGCCGGGGCGCTGATCACTGGTCATGGGGCCGGCAATCTCCCATACGCCTTCCAGCAGGCCGTGGCCTCGATAGCGCATCAGCGCCCGGGCAGCCAAGGGGGCACCCCGCGGCACCACCGCACCGGTCTCTCCGTTGTTCAGGCGCAGGGTGATGGCCTCCAGACCCAGCTGCCGGCCGGTGAGTCCGCTGCCGTGCACGGGCAGCTGGATGATGGCGGTGGCCGTGCCGTCAGCATCAGAAAAGGTGCGGCAAAGCAGTATGTTAGGTCTGCCGCTGCGGCGGGCGCGGGCAGTCAGACCGGGCGGCACGGGCACGGTTTCCGTCAGGCGCAGGGTGCCCGCGCCATTCAGCGTGCCGCCGAGAGAGCGGTTGAGCGACAGGTCGGGATGGTTGCAGCTGTCCAGCGCGAAGCCCAGTTGGGTGGAATGCACGGGCGCATTGTGCTGCGTGCTGATGATCTGCCAGCTGAGCCGCACGCTGCCGGGGGCGGTGGCGGATACGCTGGCGGGCGTGCTCTGGCCGCTGGCCGAGGTGATGAGGGCGTGCCCCGGTGTGGCAAGCAGGAGCAGCAGGGGGAGGCATGTGAGGCGTTTCATGGCGTCAGTCCCATTGCAGTCGCAGCGTGGCAGAGAGCTGCCAGCTTTCGGTGGTGGTGTCGGTCAGCCGGTCATGCAGACGCTGCCAGTCACCGGCAAGCCCGACGGACAGCGGCAGACGGCCGTTTTCCCGGAGGCGAAGATCAAGGCTGCCGGAGAGGCTGTGTCCACTGGTATCCACACCGTAGAGCGGATCCTGTTCCCGACTCCATGCCGGGGAGAGTGCCAGTTGGAGGCGGTCGCCGAGCCATCCGCCGGTGGTCAGGTCCACAGCCGCCGTCTCTGAGCGGACGGTGAGGTTGGCGCGGGTGTAACGGGTTTCACCCCGTTGCCAGCTGGGCGCCAGAGTGAACGTGCGTCCCCGCGGCAGGCGCCAGCGTCGCTGCAGGGCGAGTTGCCAGCTGTCGGTGTCGGCATCGTTGATGTTGAGGCGGCGGTCATCCAGCCAGCTGTGCTCCCACACCAGCTGTCCGGTGACACCGTGCACTTTCAGCCCGGCCTGCAGGCTGAGGCCTTGGGTCAGGTCATCGGCAGGGGTGCCGGAATAGCCGGTGGGAATGCGTTTCGGATTTCGGTTCTGGCGCCACAGGGTCAGGTCCAGACTGTCGAGTACATGACCCCATGGCCGGGTGAAGCGGTAGCCCAGCTGGGCGCGCTGGTCTTCCACCTGCGTGGTGAGCAGCGCCGGGTCGTTGTCCACATTGTCCTCCAGCGACTGCCAGCTGAGCGCCCCCTGCCAGTTGCCGTGGGCGAAGGCGAGCGCCAGCCGGCCGCCCTGCTGATCCACCTCGCCGGTGGGGTTGAGCAGGCTGACGAACCAGGGACCGACGCGTCCATAGTCCGCCTGCAGCAGCCACTGCCATGCGCTTTTCCGGATACCGTAGCTGGCGTTGAGTCGGAAGGCCCGGTCGTCAAGGGGGCGGGCCAGGGTGCCGCGTCCGTCTGCATCCCAGCGGGAGCCGGCCAGCTCGCCCCGCAGCGTCAGGCGCTTGTCAAGCAACTGGTCGCTCAGGGCGACCTGCCAGCCACTGCCGTCCTGTTCCCATCGGGTGTTCGGGTCGGTGATGCGGCCCTCATAGGCGCCAGCTTCCACCTGCAGGGTGGGATGCCCGGCTATGGGCGCGGTGCGCACGCTGCCACCGAAGACGCGGTTGCGATCGTCATCCACGCCCAGCGTGTTGCCGAAACGGCTGATACTGTCGGGACGGCTGGTGAACAGTCGGGCCGACAGCGGCAGTCCGCCGGGCGTGTTCAGGTCCACACGCACGCCCCGGTGGGTGAGGCCGTCGCTGATGAGGCTCTGGTTCAGCATGGCCTGGTGGCCGGCGGTGAGGGAGAGAGGCTTGCGCTGGAAGGTGAGCAGATAACGGGGCAGCTCGGCCTGATCCCCACCTGGCGCGGCACTGGCGTAGCTGATGTCGGCGCTGCCTTCGGCGCGCCACTGACCTCGCGCCGCCTTGCCCCGCACGGACAGGGCACCTTCACCACTCCAGTCCGGTATGCCGGTGCGGGGCGAGGCGCTCAGCGTGCGGCTCAGCGTGGCACTGCCCTGCCATGAACCCTCAAGCGTGTCGAACACGGCGCTCTGGCGCACCTTGAAGTTCCACTGACCCAGTTCGAGCAGTTCGCCCTCGACGGTTTCCACTGTCAGCCGCAGGGTATGGGTGCCCGGGGTCAGCGCCTTGGGGGGACGCAGCGTGATCCGGTCGCTGGTGCGCTGCATCAGTTCGGTGACATCGATCTCGTCCAGCTCGGCGGACAGAGTGCCATCCGGTGCATCATTAAGCTGAATGTGGATGGGCGTGTCTGCCAGCCGTACGCCCTGTTCAGGTGGCAGCAGCCGGGCCGGGCTCTGCGCCCACACAGGCTGCAGGCTCAGCCAGGCGAGCAGGGTGAGGGGTTTCATGATCGAACCACGCAATGTCTGTCCTCCTGCCCGTGAGTCGGGCGCACGGGGGTGTCGGTTCAA
>NZ_WFYD01000011.1 GCF_015490265.1 Sulfurivirga sp.
AAGGGGACCCGGCTGCATGTCCTTTCCGTGGATGACGCGCTCAAGCTGCTCAAGGACAAGGGCTACAAGGCCTCGAAGATGGACAAGGACTCCATCAGCATGACCTATGAGGGCAGCAAGATCCTGCTGGTGCGCTATGACGACGGGGACTGGCAGAGCTACTATGGCACCAGCGGCATCTACATGACGCCCGCTCAGATCAACGAATGGAACCGCACCAAACGCCTCAACCGCGCCTACATCGACAGTGACGGCAATCCGGTGATCGAGTCTGACCTGCTGGTGGGCGACGGCATCACGGACGGACAGTTCATGAACTTCGTCAAGGTGTTCATCGACGTCATCCGCCCGCAGTTCAAGGCGTTTGTCATCGACAAGGGCAGCACGAAGAAGCCGGGCAAGTAAGCCTTTTCCGCCCGTTCAGACAGGCCGGCGCAAGCCGGCCTTTTTCGTTTGCCCGTCAGCCACGCGGCCCGAGCAGTTCGATCTGGTACCCGTCCGGATCTTCCACAAAGGCGATGATGGTGGTGCCTGCGTTCATCGGCCCCGCCTCGCGGATGATCTTGCCGCCCCGAGCACGGATCTCCTCCACCGCCCGATAGACATCGTCCACCTCAATGGCGATGTGGCCGAAGCCATTGCCCAGATCGTAGTGGTCCACGCCCCAGTTGTAGGTGAGCTCCAGCACGCAGGTATCCTTCTCCTCGCCGTAGCCGAGGAAGGCCAGGGTGAACTTGCCGTCCGGATAGTCCTTGCGCCGCAGCAGTTTCATGCCCAGCACCTTGGTGTAGAAGTCGATGGAACGGTCAAGATCGCCCACGCGGATCATGGTGTGCAGGAATCGCATTGTCTAAATCCTCCGTGTCTGAAGATGAACAGTGCCAGCAGCGCCAGCGCCAATGATACGGCATACCCCAGCGTGCCGCCGCCCCAGTGCCACAGCCAGCCACCCAGCAGCGCCCCCACGCCGCCGCCCAGACCGTGACTGATGGCCGCATAGAGTCCCTGCCCGCGCACCTGTACCGGACCGGTAAAGATGCGGTCGATGAGGGTGATGGCGCAGCCGTGGAACAGGGCGTAGCTGGCGGCATGCAGTGCCTGGGCGAACAGCTGCACCGCCACCTCCGTGGGCCAGAGCATGTTCAGTCCCCAGCGCAAAGCCGTCAGGACGATGGCCACCTGCATGAGCGTCTCCACCGACCAGCGGGCGAACAGCCGGTGCATCAACGAGAACAGCCCCACCTCCACGGCCACCGCCCAGGCCCACAGCAGGCTGATGAAGCTCTCGCCATAGCCCGCCTCGCGCCACGCCAGCGAATAGAAGTTGTAATAGACCCCGTGGGAGGCGGTCACCAGAAAGGTGGTGGCCAGCAGCGCCCACACCGTGGGGCGGCGCAGCAGCGCCCTCATGGAAGCCTCCGCCTCGTGATGCGCTGGTCGCGCCTCATCCCGCAGCCGCAGCGTGATGAAAAACACCAGTGCCGCCGCAGCGGTCAGCCAGACGGGCAGCTGCTCGATGCCGCCTCGCTCCAGCCCGGCACCGGCCACCATCACAGCGACGATGAAGCCCACCGATCCCCACAGGCGGATGCGCCCGTAGCGGCCCTTGTCGTGCAGACGTTCCAGCGTGATCGCCTCCACCTGCGGCAGCATGGCGTGGTAGAAGAAGCTGAAGGCCAGCGCCACCAGCAGTACCGGCCAGAAACGGGTGGTGAGCAGCCAGCCGGAGACAAACAGCAGCGTCAGCCCCGCCGCCAACCGTGCCCAGCGCGCCTTGTGGCCGGACTGATCACTCAGGTGACCCCACAGGGCCGGCGCGATCAGCTTGGTGCCGATGAAGGCCCCCATGACCACGCCGATCTGCACCGGTGTCAGACCCAGATGGTCCAGCCACAGGCTGGCGTAGGGCACCAGCACGCCCAGCAGGGCGAAGTAGAAGAAATAGAAGCCGGACAGGTCGCCGTAGCGCAGCCAGTGGGTGCGCATGGCTCAGTCGTTCAGGCGCGCCAGATCCGGCATGGGCGGGGTCACGTCGGCGTTCTGGGCGCGGTGGCGCAGCCAGTGGTCCATCAGCACCAGCGCCAGCTGCGCCTCGGCGATGGGCACGGCGCGGATGCCGACGCAGGGATCGTGCCGCCCCTTGGTGACCATCTCGGTGGGCCGCATGTCGCGGGTGACGCTGCGCCCGGGCACCATGATGCTGGAAGTGGGCTTGAGCGCCAGCCGGGCGATGATGTCCTGCCCGGTGGAGATGCCGCCCAGCACACCGCCGGCGTGATTGGAGAGGAAGCCCCGCTCCGGGGTGATCTCGTCCCGATGCTCGCTGCCCCGCTGGCTGACCACGGCGAAGCCATCACCGATCTCCACCCCCTTGACGGCGTTGATGCTCATCAAGGCCTTGGCGATGTCGGCATCCAGACGGTCGAACACCGGCTCGCCCAGCCCCACCGGCACGCCGGTGGCCACCACCTCCACCAGCGCACCGATGGAGTCGCCGGTCTTTTTCAGATCGATGAGAAACTGCTCCATCTTCGGCAATGCCTCCGGATCGGGGCAGAAGAGCGGGTTGGTGGCGATGAAGTCCCGCTCCACCCGCTCAATGGCCACCGGGCCGATCTGGCGCACGTAGCCGTAGATCTCCACCCCCAGCCGCTCGCGCAGATACTTGCGGGCAATGGCGCCGGCGGCCACGCGCATGGCCGTCTCCCGCGCCGAGGAACGTCCCCCGCCGCGATAGTCGCGGATGCCGTATTTCTGCAGGTAAGTGTAGTCCGCATGGGCCGGGCGGAAGGTGTCGGCGATCTTGCCGTAGTCGCGGGAACGCTGGTCGGTGTTCTCAATCACCATGGCGATCGGCGTGCCGGTGGTGCGCCCTTCGAACACGCCGGAGAGAATGCGCACCTGGTCCGGTTCGCGCCGCGGTGTGGTGAACTTGGAGCTGCCGGGGCGACGCCGGTCCAGATCCCGCTGAATATCCGCCTCGCTCAGTTCCAGCCCCGGGGGGCAGCCATCCACGATGCACACCAGCGCCGGACCGTGGCTCTCGCCGGCGGTGGTGACGCGAAACAGTTCTCCCAGCGTGTTGCCTGCCATGGCGACCTCCTGAAAACGTCAATCCGCATATTCTATCAGCCCGCCATCACACTGCCTTGGCGCCTGAGACGAAAAAGGCGCGCCCAAGGGCGCGCCTTTTCCCGTGCTGGAACACCGAAACGCGTTTACTGACCGCTCCAGGACTTGAGCATGTGACGGGCATAGTGCGGCTGCACCGGACGGTTGTTGTGGCCCAGCAGCTTCTGCAGGGCGGCGATCTGCGCCTCGGACGCCTCGATCGGCTGACGGAACACCATCCAGTAGACCCCTTCAGAGCACGGCGGGGTGGTCAGTGAGCCACTGTACTTGTAGAAGCGGCGGTCATGGGGAAAGAACTTCGTAAGATCGATATGTACCTGCTCATGGGTGTGCGCCTTGCCGATATCCGCCGGCAGGTGATCGATCAGCTTCTGCAATTCCGGATTTTCCGCCCCGGTGCGGTAGAGAATGCCGATCACCGCCAGATTGCCATGGGCGTCCTTGTGCACCAGATGCATCTCCATCGGCAGATTCTCGCCGTTATGCTGGTGCTCGCTGGGCGTGTGGAAGTGAAACTGCAACAGATCGAAGCGGTGACCACCCACCTTGATGTAGCTGCCGGCAGGATAGTTGACCTGCACCGTATGACCGTTGTTGATCACGTTCAGCGCCGGCGTGCCGTAGGCGATGTCCACGGCCGGCAGGCCGACCGTACCCACCGCCAGCGTGTCATCCAGATTGACCGGCGACTGGTTGCGCCCGGTCTTGCAGGTGGAAAACCCGGGATCAAGATCGCCCCAGTGCGCGGGGCCGGTCGCACCCTCGTAACCCCAGTGGGCAGTATGAGCATGCGCGGCAGCCGGCGCATGGGCGCCATGCTCCGCATGCTCCTTGGCCAGCGCCAGTCCGCTGCCAGCCGCCCACAGGGCGACACCCAGTGCCAGTGCGTGTTTCTTCATGTGCAATGCCTCCGAACAATCATTTCAACCAAACAAAAAACGCCCGCCATTCTATCGGGATGGCGGGCGCGTTTAATAACAGTTACCTATATTCAGGATTGCAAAATTAGCCGCTGATCAATAGTAATAGACCGGTTCGTCCTGCCGCTGCTCGAACCAGGACTTGAGGATATGGCGGGCGTAGCGGGGCTGCACAGGCCGATTGTTGGCGCCCAGCACCCGCTCCATGGCCTCCAACTGCTCGGGTGCAGCCTCCACCGGTGTCTTGAACACCATCCAGTAGACCCCTTCCGAACAGGGCGGCGTGGTCAGCGAGCCGCTGTATTTGTAAAAGCGCGTGTCCTTCGGAAAGAATTTGACCGCATTGACGCGCACCTCTCGGTAGCGGACCGGCTTGCCCGGCTTTTTCGGCAGGTGCCGGATGAGCTTTTCCAGCTCATTGTTGAACGCCCCTTCCTTGAACAGGATGCCGATCACCGCCAGATTGCCGTCCCCGTCCCGGTGCACCAGATGCATTTCCATCGGATAGTTGAAGCCGTCCAGCTGATGTTCGCTGGGCGTGTGGAAGTGGAACTGGAGCAGTTCATAGCGGTGATCGCCCACCTTGATGTAGCTGTTGCCGACCGGATAGCTCACCTGCACCGTATGGCCGTTATTGACGATCTTCATCTGTGGCGCGCCATAGACCACTTCCAGCGAAGGCAGATCCTGCGCACCCACACTGCCCTTCTTGCGGCGGATGTCCACCGGCGACTGGTTGCGCCCCAGCTTGCAC
This sequence comes from Sulfurivirga sp., assembly GCF_015490265.1. Classification (GTDB taxonomy): domain Bacteria; phylum Pseudomonadota; class Gammaproteobacteria; order Thiomicrospirales; family Thiomicrospiraceae; genus Sulfurivirga. Next base: position 4,807 of record NZ_WFYD01000011.1, read on the forward strand.
AGAATGTAGTCCGGGGACAGATCGCCCCAGTGACGCGGGCCGGTATCCCCGCGATAGCCCCAGTGGACACCGTGTTTCCCCGCCGCCTTTTTATGGGAGGCCGGCTTCCGGGCGGGTGCCTGTGCTGCATGCCCCTCAGAAGATGGACGGCCATGGCTACTATCTGCCGTCCCGCCGGCATATTTCTGCGCTTCCTGCTCCAGATTGATGATGGGCTGATCCGGGGGCAGCTTGACCGGCTTGACCTTGTGACCGGCTGGCGGTGCGCCATGTTCCGCCGCGGCCGCGCCGCTGCTCAGCGCCAGCCCCAGCATCAATACGACAATGCGTTTCATGCGTTCGTTCCCTCTCTGCGCGCCTGCAGAATATCGTCAAAGGCTTCCAGCTCCGAGCGGTTGAGGGCGAACACGCCCTCCCCACCCCGTTCGAACTCGAACCAGTAGAACGGCAGCTCCGGGTAGGCCTCTACCAGATTCATCCAGCTGACACCCACCTCCACGATCAGCACGCCGTTGTCCGTCAGGTAGTTCTTGGCATCGGCAAGCATCTTCCGTACCAGATCCAACCCATCCTCGCCGGCGGCCAGCCCCAGTTCCGGCTCCTGGCGGTATTCCGGCGGCAGATGGGCCATCTCGATGGCGTCCACATAGGGCGGATTGGAGAGAATCAGGTCATACCTGCGCCCCTCAAGGGCGGAAAACAGATCGGAGTGGATCACCTCGGCGCGGCCCTCGAGGCCGTGCAGCACCACATTCTCACGCGCCACCTCGAGCGCCTCCGGCGAGATGTCGGCAAGATCCACCCGCGCATGGGGCAGCGCCTGCAGGCTGGCGATCCCGATGCAGCCGGAGCCGGTGCACAGGTCCAGCACCCGTGTCACCGCCTCCGGATCCACCCAGCCGTCAAACTGCCGTTCGATCAGCTCCGCGATGGGAGAACGGGGCACCAGCACATGCTCGTTCACCTTGAAACGCAGCCCGGCAAACCACGCCTCGCCCACCAGATAGGCCGCCGGCTTGCGGGTCTCTATGCGCTGGTCGAACAGCCGCGCCAACTCTGCCCTTTCGGCCAGCGTCAGGCGGCTGTGCCAGTAGCGTTCCGGCAGATTCCAGGGCAGTTTCAGGGCGGAAAAAGCCAGAAAGCGCGCCTCATCCAGTGCATTGTCAGTGCCATGGCCGTAATGCAGACCGGCACGCTCGAAGCGACTTGCGCCCCAGCGGATGAAGTCGATCAGGGTTTCCAGCCCCTCTGGCTGTTCCGAATGCAGCATGAAGTCATCTCGCCTTGAAGTTCAGGCGGACATTATCGGTGGAAAACGGGAATTTGCGAAGGAAAACGAAGAAGGGAGTGTGGAGGCCGGGGCCGGAATCGAACCGACGTCCAAGGATTTGCAATCCTCTGTATAACCACTCTACCACCCGGCCGAACTGGAGCGGGAAACGGGACTCGAACCCGCGACCCCAACCTTGGCAAGGTTGTGCTCTACCAACTGAGCTATTCCCGCGAAGTGCTGCGTATTATAGAGCAGCGCGGACGGTTGTCAATGCCCGCCCTGACACGCGGGTGAGGCCGGCGCCGCCCCCTTCTCGGCCCACTCCTGCGGCGTGTAGGTATGCAGCGCCAGCGCATGGAAACGGGGCAGCAGCGCCGCCAGCGCCCGATTGACGGCGCGATGGCGGGCGATCAGCTTCTCGCCCTCAAAGCGGTCGCTGACCAGCACCACCTTGAAGTGACTTTCCGTGGCCGGACCACTGTGCATGTGGCTCTCGTTGATCACCTCCAGATGCACCGGCGCGAACGCCTCGCGCAATGTCTGTTCGATCTGCGCCTGCAGACTCATCAGTAATTCTCCACAATACCTTCGATGATGCTACGCAGCAGCTTTTCAACCGGCTTGTAGGCGGGCGTGTCCGCCGGCGGCACCCGATAGCTCAGATACACCTTGCCCGGCTCGCCCTTCACGTCATACACGGCGATGGCATAGGGGCACAGCACCACATTGTGCGGATTGGCGCGCACCAGCTTCTGAGAGATATCCGCCTTGCAGAACAGAAAGATCTCGGAGCCATGGGGATAGACCGAATCCTTGTAGCCGATGTCCTTGCCGGTGCGGTCCAGCATGGCCTTGGCGTGGCTGATGTAGCTGATCACCATGCCGCGCGACTCGATGGCATCCTTCAGGTCGGCGCGCACATCCTCGTAATTGCCTTCCACCTGCCACACCATCGCCTGGCCGATGCGCTGCGGCCAGCCTTCGGCGCCCGCCCAGGCGTTCAACCACAGCCCCAACCACAGCGTCGCCATCCATACAGCCTTTTTCATCCCCTTACCCCTTTTGTGCCCTGAAAGCTTTCAATTCTACACCTGCGTTCCGGGCAGATAAAATAAGCGGCATTTATCCAACCACATCAAGGAGCGTTCCATGAGCAAGATCATCGTCAAGGGCCAGGGCGAGTGCGAATTCGACGGCCAGTTCTCCATTCTGGAATGTCTGGACGAAGCCGGCTTTGACGTGCCCTACAGCTGCCGGGGCGGCAGCTGTGGCGCCTGCGAGGTGAAGCTGGTGCAGGGCGAGGTGGACTATGTGCAGGAAACCGCCTACGAGCCCCAGCCGGGCCACATCCTCACTTGCTCCACCATTCCGAAGAGCGAAATTGTCGAAATCGAGCTGCCCTGAGGAAAAACGCCTTCCACAGCATGAAAAACCGGCCTTGCGCCGGTTTTTCTTTGCGGCGGCTCACGGCCGCTCCGTAAAAATGGGGGAGACCCCGTCACCGCCATCCACCGCCATTGCCGCCGGTCAGACCTTCATCCACGCCAGCCCGGCATTCTCCAGACACGGTGTGCCCAGCAGAAAGCCGGGCGGCATCAAGACAGACCCTCCTCGCCCGCTCTGCCCCATGGACCCCCCCTGACGCGCGAAAAAACGGGCCATTTTCCGGGCGGCCCGCAACGCATCCTGCAAAAGCGGGGGAGACCCCGTCGCCAACCGCCCTTCTGACCGTCAATCGCCCCCCTGCATGCCTGACTCCCGATTTCAGAGGCATTCTTTGGGTCGGTTTACGCGCGGCAGACGCGCGTCCTTCAAAATTGGGGGAGACCCCGTCAGAGTTCGTCCAGTATCCGCAGCGCTTCCTGCACGCTGGCCACCGGCAGCACCTCCATGCCTGCAATGGGCTGACGGGGCGCATTGGCCTTGGGCACCAGCGCCCGGGTGAAGCCATGCTTGGCCGCCTCGGCAATGCGCTCCTGCCCGGAGCGGACCGGACGCACCTCGCCAGCCAGCCCCACCTCGCCAAAGACGATCAGATCCTTCGGCAACGCCCTGCCCCGCAGGCTGGAGACGATGGCCGCCAGCACCGCCAGATCCGCCGCGGTTTCGGTCACCCGCACGCCACCGACCACATTGAGATAGACATCCTGATCTCCCGCCTGCACGCCGCCATGACGGTGCAGCACCGCCAGCAGCATGGCCAGCCGGTTGCCCTCCAGCCCCACGGTGATGCGCCGCGGCGCGCCGAAAGGCGAGGCATCCACCAGCGCCTGCAACTCCACCAGCAGCGGACGGGTCCCCTCCCACAGCACCATCACCACCGAGCCGGGCGCCGTCTGCTCACCACGGCTGAGGAAGATGGCCGACGGGTTGCGCACCTGCTTCATGCCCCCTTCGGTCATGGCGAACACCCCCAGCTCGTTGACCGCGCCAAAGCGGTTCTTGAGCGCCCTCAAAGTGCGGAAGCGGCTGTCCGGATCCCCCTCCAGAAACAGCACCGCATCAACGATGTGCTCCAGCACGCGCGGACCAGCCACCTCGCCCGATTTGGTCACATGCCCCACCAGAAAGATGGCCACATCCCGCTGCTTGGCGAAGCGGGTCAGCAACGCCGCACTCTCGCGCACCTGACTGACACTGCCCGGCGCGCTGGACAGCCCTGCCAGAGTCAGCGTCTGGATGGAGTCCACCACCATCACCTTCGGCCTGAAGCGCTCCGCCTGGGCGATGATCGCCTCCACATCCGTTTCCGCCAGCAGGTGCAGGCTGTCCAGCGGCTGGTTCATGCGCCGCGCCCGCAGCGCCACCTGCTGGGGTGACTCTTCGCCGGTGACATACAGCGCCGGCAGCTGACGGCTGAGCAGCAGCAGCGTCTGCAGCAGCAGGGTGGACTTGCCCACGCCCGGATCACCGCCTACCAGTGCCACCTCGCCCGGCACAATGCCCCCGCCCAGCACCCGGTCCAGCTCCGACAGACCGCTGGGCAGCCGGGTGACCGCCTCCGCCTCGATCTCATCCAGCCTTTGCAGGCGGCTCTCGGTCACCCCCGCATAGCCCTTGCCCGACCCACCCTTCGGCGCCGGTGACAGGCGGATCTCCTGCAGGCTGTTCCAGGCACCGCACTCGGTGCACTGCCCCTGCCATTTGGAAAATTCCGCGCCACACTCGCTGCACACGAACCCCGTCTTCGCCTTTGCCATGTCCACCTCGTCCAGATGCAAAAAGCCCCGCTCATGCGGGGCTTTCATCATACTACGAAGCTCCAGTCGGTCACTTCACGTCGCGCCAGTACTCCTTCTTGAGCAGATAGGCGATGATGAAGAACACGAACAGGAACAGCAGCACCTTCCAGCCCAGAGACTGACGGTAGAGCTTGATCGGCTCGCCCACATATTCGAGGAAGTTGGTCAGATCCCGCGCCGCGTGCCTGCGCTCGGCCTCATCGGCGAAGCGGTATTTGTCCTCCAGTACGTTGGGCATGGCCGTGCCCGGCAGGTAGTGGTTGTCCCACACGCCCTTCTCGGGGTCCTTCTCGAAATACCCCAGCAGGAAGCTGTAGATATAGTCCGGACCGGAGCGACGTGCCATCAGGGACAGATCCGGCGGCGTGGTGCCCAGCACCTTTGCGATAGCCTCCAGATCACCACGGGCCAGCACCGCATCGGTGGGTTTGTTGAGGCCATGGGCCATCTTTTCCACCACCTCTTCGTCCGTCCAGCCCAGATCCCGGGCGATGCGGTTGTAGCGCATGTACTTGATGCTGTGGCAGGCCTGACAGTAGTTGGAGAAGAGCACCGCGCCCCGCTGCAGGGAAGCCTTGTCCCGCAGGTCGTTGTTGGCCTTCTCCAGTGGCTGACCATGTCCGCCACCGGCCCAGACATTCAGGCTGACCAGCAGCCCCGCCAGAATCGCGACAAATCCCTTAGCCATGATAGGTCACCCTCGTCGGAACCGGTTTGCACTGCTCATGCTTCGAGGTAAACGGCAGCAGAATGAAGAACAGGAAGTAGCCTGCCGTGAACAGTTGGGCCAGTTTGGTCAGCGTCGGCGTGGCCGGCTGCGTGCCCAAATAGCCCAGCGCCAGGAAGCTGACAGTGAACATGGCCAGCAGCAGCTTGAAGCTGGTGCCGCGGTAACGGATGGAACGCACCGGACAGCGATCCAGCCACGGCAGCAGGAACAGCACGCCGATGGCCGCCCCCATGGCCATCACGCCGAGGAACTTGTCCGGAATGGCGCGCAAAATGGCATAGAAGGGCGTGAAATACCACACGGGCGCGATATGCTCCGGCGTCTTGAGCGGATTGGCCGGCTCAAAGTTGGGCGGCTCGAGGAAGAAACCGCCGCCTTCCGGGAAGTAGAACACCACCACGGCGAACAGGAAGGCAAACGCTACGGCACCCACGGTGTCCTTGACGGAATAGTAGGGATGGAAGGGAATGCCGTCCAGCGGCGTGCCGTCCGGACCCTTGACCTTCTTGATGTCCACACCGTCCGGGTTGTTGGACCCCACCCGGTGCAGCGCCACGATGTGCAGGAACACCAGAATCAGCAGCACCAGCGGCAGCGCGATCACATGCAGGGCGAAGAAGCGGTTGAGGGTGGCATCGCTGATCACATAGTCACCACGGATCCAGGTGGCCAGATCCGGCCCCACCACCGGGATGGCGCCGAACAGGGAGATGATCACCTGCGCGCCCCAGTAGGACATCTGCCCCCACGGCAGCAGATAGCCCATGAAGGCCTCGCCCATCAGCACCAGGAAGATGAGCATGCCGATGATCCACACCAGCTCGCGCGGCTGCTTGTAGGAGCCGTACATGATGCCGCGGAACATGTGCAGATAGACCACGATGAAGAAGGCGGACGCCCCGGTGGAGTGCATGTAGCGGATCAGCCAGCCCCACTCCACGTCACGCATGATGTATTCGATGGAGTTGAACGCCTCGGCGGCGGAGGGCTTGTAGCTCATGGTCAGCCAGATGCCGGTGACGAACTGGTTGACCAGCACCAGCAGGGCCAGCGAGCCGAAGTAGTACCAGAAGTTGAAGTTCTTGGGCGCGTAGTACTGCCCGACATGCTCGTTCCAGGTCTCCACCAGCGGCAGGCGCTTGTCCAGCCACTGCAGCAGCGTTCCAGGCTTGTCGAAATCGGGCGTGTTCGGATTGTGCTCAGCCATTACGCCTGCCCTCCTTCCTTGGGATCCTCACCCACGCGGATCAGCGTGTCGGTACGGTAGTGATGGGGCGGAATCTCCAGATTGATCGGCGCCGGCACACTCTTGAACACCCTGCCGGCCAGATCGAAGCGGGAGCCGTGACACGGACAGAAGAAGCCGCCCGGCCAGTCACTGCCCAGTTCGGCGTCCTTCGGCTCCGGCTTGAACAGCGGCGCGCAGCCCAGATGCGTGCACACGCCGATGGCCACGAACAGCTCCGGCTTGATGGAGCGGTGACGGTTCTTGCAATAGTCAGGCTGCACGGATTCATTGGATTCCGGATCGCGCAGAACGGGTTCAACCTTCGGCAGGGTCGCCAGCATCTCCTCTGTGCGGTGCAGCACCCATACCGGCTTGCCGCGCCAGTTGACCGTCACCAGCTGACCGGGGGCCAGCTTGGAGACATCCACGTCCACCGGCGCGCCCAGCGCCTTGGCCCGCTCGCTCGGCTGCCAGGAGGCCACGAACGGCGTGGCCAGAAAGGTAGCCGCCGTCGCGCCCATAACACCCGTGGCCGCCACCAGCATGCGGCGGCGCTTGAGATTCACTTCTACCGTCTTGGTCTCGCTCATCTGGACCATCCTCTTGCAAACAGCGCCCCATTTTACCGAAAGCTTATGGACGCCTCATAAGTATTCCTTTATGAGGGCTAATAAATATTTATACGGTCAGACCGGGTTGTCGATATCCACAAAGCTCACTTCAAGGTCAAAGCGCTCGGCCAGATGCTCACCCAGTGCCCGCACCCCCACCCGCTCGGTGGCATGGTGCCCGGCGGCCAGATAGTGTACGTCCAGTTCCCGCGCCTCATGGGCCGTCTGTTCCGACACTTCGCCACTGACGTAGAGGTCAGCACCCCATGCCGCCGCCTGCGGCAGCATCTTCTGCGCTGCGCCGGAGCACCAGGCCACCGTCTGCACCTGTTCCGGCCCGCCGGGCAGATGGAGCGGCGCGCGTCCCAAGGTCTCGGCCACACGACGGATGAAATCCTCCACCGGCCGTGGTTCCGACAGACGCCCCAGCCGCAGCAGGCTGTCCGCCTCCGGCGTGATGTCCTCCAGGCCCCAGAGCTTGCCCAGTTGCGCGTTGTTGCCCAGTTCCGGATGGGCGTCCAGTGGCAGGTGGTAGGCAATCAGGTTGAGATCATGCGCCATGAGCGTGCGCACCCGACGGCCCTTCATGCCGGTCAGCGGCGCGGGTTCCCCCTTCCAGAAATACCCGTGGTGCACGAGAACGGCGTCCGCCTCCCGCCTGACCGCCTCCTCCAGCAGCGCCTGACAGGCGGTGACACCGGTGACAATGCGGCGGATCTCCCGTCGGCCCTCCACCTGCAGCCCATTCGGAGCGTAGTCCTTGAAGGCCGGGGCATTAAGCAGCTGGTCGCAGTAGCGCACCAGCTCATCACGGTCGATCATGCCAGAATCTCCTCAAGGGCGGCAATGAGCGCGTCGTTCTGCTCCGGCGTGCCAATGGTGATGCGCAACCAGTCCCGCACCCGCGGAATGCTGAAGTGACGCACGATGATGTGGCGCGCCCGCAGCGCCTCCATGACGCTTTCGGCAGGTTTCGGCGGGCGGGCCAGCACGAAGTTGGCCTGTGAGGGTACCACCTCGCAGCCCAGCCGCGCGAGTGCCTCGCTCACCCGTGCCCGCTCGGCCATCACCGCCTGACGGGTGCGCTGAAACCACGCCTCGTCCTCGAAGGCGGCCTGCGCCGCCACCTGCGCCAGCCGGTCCAGCGGATAGGAGTTGAAGCTGTCCTTGACCCGCGTCAGCCCCTCGATGAGTTCCTCGGAACCGATGGCGAAGCCGACGCGCATGCCCGCCAGCGCCCGGGACTTGGACAGGGTCTGTACCACCAGCAGGTTGGGATGGCGCGCCACCAGCGGCACGGCGGTCTCGGCGCCGAAGTCCACATAGGCCTCGTCCACCACCACCACGCTGTCCCGGTTGCGTTCCAGCAGCGCCTCGATTTCGGCAAGCGTCACCGCCCGACCGGTGGGGGCATTGGGGTTGGGAAAGATGATGCCGCCATTGGGGCGGTCGTAGTCTGCCAGCACCAGCGAGAAATCCTCCCGCAGCGGAATCTGCTCGTAGGCGATGTCGAACAGTCGGCAGTAGACGGGGTAGAAGCTGTAGGTCACATCGGGAAAGAGCAGCGGCGCGTCATGCCTGAGCAGCGCCCGGAAGGCATGGGCCAGCACCTCGTCGGAGCCGTTGCCCACGAACACCTGTTCCGGCGCAACGTCGTAATAGTCCGCGATGGTGCGGCGCAGCTCCAGCGACACGGGATCAGGGTAAAGCCGTAATCGCCCGTCCGCCGCCGCGCGGATGGCGTCCAGCACCTTTTCCGACGGCGGCCAGGGACACTCGTTGGTATTGAGCTTGATCAGGCTGTCCAGCCGTGGCTGCTCCCCCGGCACATAGGGTTCCAGCGCATCAATGCCGGCGCTCCAGAAGCGGCTCACGCCCGCCTCCTCACTTGAGGCGGTAGCGGGCGGACTGGGCGTGGGCCGGCAGCCCCTCGCCATCGGCCAGGGTGGCGGCGATGCGGCCCAGCGTCTGCGCACCCTCCTCCGACACCATGATCAGGCTGGAGCGCTTGACGAAGTCATACACGCCCAGCGGCGAGCTGAAACGGGCGGTGCGGCTGGTGGGCAGCACATGGTTGGGGCCGGCACAGTAGTCGCCCAACGCCTCGGCGGTGTAGCGGCCCATGAAGATGGCGCCGGCGTGGCGGATATCCGGCAGCAGGGCTTCGGGATCGTCCACGGACAGCTCCAGATGCTCCGGTGCGATGATGTTGATCATCTCCACCGCCTGTGCCATGTCGGAGACAGTGATAATGGCGCCACGGTCGCGCAGGGCCTTTTCGATGATCTCGCGCCGCGGCATGGTGGGCAGCAGCTTGTCGATGCTGGCCGCCACGGCGTCGGCGAAGGCCGCATCCGGCGTCACCAGAATCGCCTGAGCGTCTTCGTCGTGCTCCGCCTGGGAGAACAGGTCCATGGCGATCCAGTCCGGATCCGTCTTGCCGTCGCACACCACAAGAATCTCGGAGGGACCGGCAATCATGTCGATGCCCACGGTGCCATAGACATAGCGCTTGGCGGTGGCCACGAAGATGTTGCCGGGGCCGACGATCTTGTCCACCTGAGGAATGGTCTCGGTGCCGTAGGCCAGCGCCGCCACTGCCTGCGCCCCGCCCACGGTGAACACCCGATCCACCTCGGAGATGGCGGCGGCGGCCAGCACCATGTCGTTCAGCTCGCCATCGGGGGCGGGCACCACCATGATCAGCTCCTCCACGCCGGCCACCTTGGCGGGAATGGCGTTCATCAGCACGGAGGAAGGATAGGCTGCCTTGCCGCCGGGCACATACAGGCCCACCCGATCCAGCGGGGTGATCTTCTGACCAAGCAGCGTGCCGTCCGCCTCCCGATAGCTCCAGCTCTCCTCCACCTGATGACGGTGATAGGCGCGGATGCGCTCGGCGGCCACCTCCAGTCCCTCACGCAGCTCGGGCGCGATGGTCTCCAGCGCCTGCTCAAGCCGTGCGCGGGGAATTTCCAGATCGGCCCCCTTCTCCAGCTTGAGGCGGTCGAAGCGCTCGGTGTACTCCAGCACGGCGGCGTCCCCGCGCTCGCGCACGTTGCGCAGCACGTCCAGCACAATCTGGTTGACCTTGTCGTCGGATACGCTCTCCCAGGCCAGCAGGGCGTCCAGCTGCTGACGGAAATCGGGGGCGTTGGCGTCCAGTCGGCGAATGTCAGTCATGGTTGATGGCCTCTTGCATCTGTTGAACCAGGTCCTGAATCAGGTCGAACTTCATCTTGTAGGCGTGGCGGTTGACGATCAGCCGCGAGCTGATGTCGGCGATGTGCTCCATGGGCACCAGCCCGTTGGCCTTGAGCGTGTTGCCGGTATCCACCAGATCCACGATCACGTCGGACAGCCCCACCAGCGGCGCCAGCTCCATGGAGCCGTAGAGCTTGATCAGCTCCACCTGCTCGCCCTTGCGGGCGAAATGCGCCCGGGCGGAACGGACATACTTGGTGGCCACCTTCAGGCGGTGACCGCCCGGCTGGAAGTCCGCCGGCCCGGCCACCATCAGCCGGCAGGGCGCGATCTTCAGGTCCAGCAGCTCGTAAAGGTTGTCGTCATCGGCCTCCATGAGCACGTCCTTGCCGGCCACGCCCAGATCCGCCGCGCCGTAGTTGACATAGGTGGGCGCGTCGGTGGCGCGCACCGCCAGCAGGCGCACATGCGGCAAATTGGTGCGCAGGATCAGCTTGCGGCTCTTGTCCGGGTGATCCAGCGGCACGATGCCCGCCGCCTCCAGCAGCGGCAGGGTCTCCTTGAGAATGCGCCCCTTGGACAGGGCGATGGTCAGGGTGGTTTCACTGCTCATTGGCTGTCCGTCAGGCGGACGATGTCCGCCCCCAGTTTGTGGAATTTCTCTTCGATACACTCATAGCCGCGGTCAATGTGGTAGACCCGGTTGACCACGGTTTCTCCTTCTGCGGCCAGCCCGGCCAGAATCAGACTGGCGGAAGCGCGCAGGTCGGTGGCCATCACCGGCGCGCCGATGAGCCGCTCCACGCCGTTGGTGATGGCCCTGTTGCCCTGCACGGTGATGTCCGCGCCCATGCGCAGAAGCTCGCTCACATGCATGAAGCGGTTCTCGAACAGGGTCTCCTCCACCACCGCGCGCCCTTTCGCCAGTGCGTTCATCACCAGAAACTGCGCCTGCATGTCGGTGGGAAACAGCGGATAGGGCGCGGTGACGATGTCCACGGGCTTCAGCGGACGGTCGCGCATGTCCAGCGTGATGCGGTCCTGCTCGATTTCCAGCTCGGCCCCTGCCTGACGGAATTTCTCCAGCACGGCGGTCATGTGGGCCGGCTCCACATGTGTGGCGGTCACCCGGCTGCCGGTGACGGCCGCCGCCGCCAGATAGGTGCCCGCCTCGATGCGGTCGGGAATGATGTCGTGCACCGCGCCGCTGAGCCGCTCCACCCCTTCGATCACCAGCGTGGAGGTGCCAATGCCGGAGATTTTGGCGCCCATCCTGTTGAGAAAATGGGCCAGATCCTGCACTTCCGGCTCGCAGGCGGCATTCTCCAGCACGGTGGTGCCTTCGGCCAGCACAGCGGCCATCATCAGGTTTTCCGTGCCGGTGACGGTGACCACGTGCATGCGAATGCGCGCGCCCCTCAGCCGCTCGGCGCGGGCGATGATGTAGCCCCGCTCCACGCGGATGTCGGCGCCCATCTTCTTCATGCCGTCGATGTGCACGTCCACCGGTCGGGAGCCGATGGCGCAGCCGCCGGGCAGGGAGACGCGCGCCTCGCCGAAGCGGGCCAGCAGCGGCCCCATCACCAGAATGGAGGCGCGCATGGTCTTGACCAGCTCGTAGGGGGCCTCGCGGGTGTGGATGTCGCTATTGTCCAGCTCAATGTTGAGCTTTTCGTCCACCACGATGCGCGTGCCCATGGAAGCCAGCAGCTGCAGCGTAGTGGTCACATCACGCAGATGGGGAATGTTGCCGAGGCGTGACGGCTCCTCACTCAGCAGCGTGGCCATGAGAATCGGCAGCGCCGCATTCTTGGCGCCGGAGATGCGCACCTCCCCTTCCAGCCGGTTGGGACCCTGTATGACCAGTCTGTCCATTATGTCCTCACTCGGCCGGCACGCGGGTCTTGATGGACAGGGCGTGCAGCTCGCCGCTCTCCAGCTGCGACTTGAACAGGTCGTTGATCATGCGGTGACGCTGCAGCGGCGTCTTGCCGGCGAAGGCGGCGCTCTCCACCTCCACGGTGAAGCTGCACTCCTCGCCGCTGACCTGCACCTTGGCGTCCGGCAGGGCGTCGGTGATGATCTTCTTGACGGTTTCCGGGGCCATGAAGCCTCCACGAAAAAATGGTTAATGGCGTATTTTAACCCCTTTCACCAGCAGCCACAGATTGATGGCGCTGACCAGCGCCAGAAAGCCGAACGTGACGCTCAGGCTCACACCCAGCGGCACGTCACTCTGCTGGAAGAAGCCGTAGCGGAAGCCGTCCACCATGTAGAAGAAAGGGTTGAAGTGGGATGCCTGCTGCCACACCGGCGGCAGCTGATGGATGGAGTAGAATACACCGGACAGAAAGGTCAGCGGCACGACGATGAAATTCTGGAAAGCGGCCAGGTGGTCATACTTCTCCGACAGGATGCCGGCCATGATGCCCAGCCCGCCCATGACCGCACCGCTGAGCACGGCGAACAGCAGAATCCAGCCGGGCGCCTGCCAGCTCACGCCGTAGCCGAGCCAGCCCACCAGAAACACCATCAAGCCCACCAGCAATCCCCGCAGCACCGCCGAGCCGAGAAAGGCCAGATAGATCTCCAGCGGGGACAGCGGCGCCAGCAGCAGAAAGACGATGTTGCCGTGCATCTTGGACTGGATCAGGCTGGAGGAGCTGTTGGCGAAAGCGTTCTGCATCAGCGCCATCATGGCCAGCCCCGGCACGAGGAAATGGGCGTAGTCCACACCACGGAAGGCCACGCTCTCCTCATCCAGCAGCTGGCCGAACACCAGCAGATACAGCAGCGTGGTCACCACCGGCGCAAACAGGGTCTGCACCGCCACGGAGAGAAAGCGGCGGCTCTCCTTCATGAACAGCGTCCAAAGACCACGCCAGTTCATGCACCCTCCTCCGTCAGCGACAGGAACACCTGTTCCAGGTCCGGTTCGATCACCCGCAGATCCTCAATCTCGATGCCGCAGGCGCGCGCCTGGTCCAGCAGCGCGCCCAGCCCGGCCTCCCGCGGCAGGCGGAAGCGCCAGCCATCCGCCAGCCGCTCGCACACCTGTCCGGCCAGTGCGCCGCTCGGCTCGCCCCGTCCGATGATTTCCACATGCTTCCAGGGCGAGCGGGCCAGCAGTTCGGCCTTGTCCGCCTCCACCACCAGCTCGCCCCGATGGATGATGGCGATGCGGTCGCACAGGCTCTCGGCCTCCTCCAGATAGTGGGTGGTAAGGATGATGGTCATGCCACCGGCGTGCAGCTCGCGGGCGAAGGTCCACAAGCTGCGGCGCAGGGCCACATCCACTCCGGCAGTGGGTTCGTCCAGCACCAGCACCTCCGGATGGTGCACCAGCGCCAGCGCGATCAGCAGACGACGCTTCATGCCGCCGGAAAGCTGATGGGTCTTCACATTTGCCTTATCGGTCAGGGACAGCCGTTCCAGCAGCTCATCCAGCCAGGCCCGCTGCCTGCGCCCATGCAGGCCGAAGTAGCCCGACTGCAGTTCCAGCAGCTCGCGCACGGAAAAGAAAGGCTCGTCGATCAGCTCCTGCGGCACCACGCCCAGCGCCCGCCGGCTGGCACGGTAATTCCGCTGCACGTCATGCCCCATGACGCGAATGCGCCCACGGGTGGGAGTGACCAGCCCGGCCATGGCGTTGATGAGGGTGGACTTGCCTGCGCCGTTATGGCCCAGCAGGCCGTAGAAACTGCCCTGCGGAATAGCAAGGTCGATGCCCTTGAGCGCCCACAGGTCGCCATAGCGCTTGGCCACGCCCTGAAATTCGACCGCCGGTGCGCTCATGCGGCCTCTTTGGGCTCGAATGGCAGGAAATCCAGCTCGTAGAGCTGCACCAGAATGCGCAGGCTCTGCGGCGGGTTGGCAAAAATAGGGGAGACCCCGTTCTCCCGGGCACGGCGTGCCAGCGCCACCAGCCAGGCGAGCGCGGCGCTGTCTACCCGCTCCACCTGACCGAGCTCCACCCGTCGGATGGGCCATCCGAGGCTGTCCAGCGCCTTCTCCAGCGCCGGCACGCTCTCCAGCGTCAGCGCCCCCTGAACGGTCAGGCAGTCACCGGACTGGTTGAGCTGCGCCTGCAGGCCGCTCATGCCGCCCTGGCCTCCTCAGCTTCGCCCTTCCCTTCGAGGAAGTCGCGGTTGCGCTGCTCCATCTCCTCGATCACCCGGTCGAGCCCCTTCTTCTGCAGCTCGCTGGCAAACACCTTGCGATAGTTGAGCAGCAGGCTGACATTCTCGGCCACCACGTCATAGATCTTCCAGCGGTTGGCCTTCCGGTCCCAGTAGAGGCGGTAGACCACCCTGGTCTCCGGTGCGCCTTCGCGGGTCACCGTCTGCTCCACCTGCCAGCGGTCACGCTTGCCGGGCACCGCCCGCTCCACCTTCAGACCGGTGATCTTCATTTTCAGCAGCGTGTTGGCGTAGCTGCGCAGCAGCATGTCGCGGAAGGCGGCCACGAAGCGCTCGCGCTGCGCCTCGCTGGCACGGCGCCAGTATTTGCCCAGCGCGTAGCGAGCCATCTTCTCCGCCGCTACATGGGGCAGCACCTTCTGTTCGGCAAAGGCCTTGAGCGCGCTGTGATCACGGACAAAGGTGTCGCGGTTCTTCTCCAGCTCGGAGGCCAGCTGCTCGGTCAGCTGCTGAATGAAGGCGCCCGGATCGGGACGATCCGCCGCATTCGCCACGGACAGGCCGAGCGCCACCAATACGGTGGCCACCATGCGTCTGATCATTTGTCATCTCCTTTGGAATCACTCATCTTGACCAGAAACTGTCCGATCAGATCCTCCAGCACCAGCGCGGACTGGGTCAGCTCGATCTCGTCACCGTCGGCCAGCATCTCGTCGTCACCGCCCGGCTCAAGGCCGATATACTGATCCCCCAGCAGGCCGCTGGTGAGAATGGACGCCGAGGTATCCGTCGGCAGTTCGTAGGCCCGGTCGATCTTCATGGTCACCAGCGCACGGTAATTGGACCTGTCGATGCCGATGCTGCTGACCCGGCCGATGACCACGCCGCTCAGCTTGACCGGCGCGCGCACCTTGAGCCCACCGATATTGTCAAAGTGGGCCTTGAGCGTGTAGGTGGGACGATCCTGCGCCACGGCGGCGAAGTTGCTCACCTTCATCGCCAGCATGAACAGGGCCGCAGCGGCCAGCACCACCAGCACCCCCACGCCCAGTTCGATTTTCGCCTGCTTGTCCATGTTCCCTTCCCGTCAGTTGAACATCAGTGCGGTCAGCACGAAATCCAGCGCCAGCACACCCAGCGATCCCTGCACCACCGTGCGGGTGGTGGCGTAGCTCACCCCTTCCGACGTGGGCGGCGCCTCTTCCCCTTGGAACAGGGCCACCACGGCGACCCACACGGCAAACACCACCGATTTGATCACGCCGTTGACCACATCATCCTGCCAGTCCACATGGGCGGTCATCTGGGACCAGAAGGCGCCATCGTCCACCCCCAGCCAGCCCACGGCCACCAGATACCCGCCCAGAATGCCCAGCGCAGTGAAGATCAGCGCCAGCAGCGGCACCACCAGCACCACCGCCACGAAGCGGGGCGCGAAGATGAAACGCACCGGATCCACCGCCATCATCTCCAGTGCGGAAAGCTGCTCGGTGGAGCGCATCAGACCGATCTCCGCGGTCAGCGCCGAACCGGCCCGGCCCACGAACAGCAGCGCCGTCACCACCGGCCCCAGCTCCCGCAGCAGCGAAAGCGCCGTCATGGTGCCGACCGCCTCCTCGGAGTTGTAGTCCACCAGCACATTGTAGCCCTGCAATCCCAGCACCATGCCCACGAACAGCCCGGCGGTCAGAATGATGGGCAGCGACAGCGTGCCGGTGTTGTACACCTGCTTCAGCAGCAGACGGATGCGCCAGAAGGGATACGCCAGTGCCGGCAAAAGGCCGAACAGAAACAGTCCGGCACGGCCGGCGGCCCGCAGCCGGCTCAGCCCCCAGCGTCCGATGGCGCGCAACATGCGGATCACAGTCCCAGCTCCTCTCTGAAAGGTGGCGCGGGGTAATGGAAAGGCACCGGTCCGTCCGGCAGGCCGCCGAGAAACTGGCGCACGTAGGGGTCATCGCTGTTGCGCACCGCCTCCACATTACCCTGCGCCACCACGCGCCCTTCGGACAGCACATAGACCTGATGGGCGATGGAGAGCACCTCCTCCACATCATGGGAGACCACCACGCTGGTCAGCCCCAGGCTGTGGTTGAGCTTTTCGATCAGCTTGAGCAGCACCCCCATGGTGATGGGATCCTGCCCCACGAAAGGCTCGTCATAGAGCACCATGGCCGGATCCAGGGCGATGGCCCGCGCCAGCGCCACCCGCCGCGCCATGCCGCCGGAAAGCTCGGAAGGCATCAGGTGGCGCGCGCCACGCAGGCCCACTGCCTGCAGCTTCATCAGCACGATGCGCTCGATGGCCGCCTCCGACAGCCGGGTGTGCTCCCGTAGGGGAAAGGCCACATTGTCAAATACATTGAGGTCGGTCAGCAGCGCACCGCTCTGAAACAGCATGCCCATGCGCCGGCGCAGCTCGAACAGCGCGCGGCGCGACAGACGGTGCACGTCCTCGCCGTCCACCAACACCCGGCCGGACTCGGGCCGCAGCTGGCCGGCAATCAGCTTGAGCAGCGTGGTCTTGCCGGTGCCACTCGGGCCCATCACGGCAGTGACCTGCCCCCGGGGAATGATCAGGGACAGGTCGTCAAAGATGATCCGCTCACCCCGGCGGAAGGTCAGGTGTTCGATTTCAATATGAGGCTGCATTCAGAGTCCCATCAGCTCGACCAGCTGCTTGAACTGTTTAAGTGCGCTCATATTAGCGCAGCCATCACGCACAATGAAAGGGGCGCCCTCCACACCGGTCGGCAGACTGGTGGAGAAATCTTCCAGCAGCGCGCGCTGTTCCGCGGCCGTCTCAGGCACCGTCACCGCCCAGCCAAGCGGCGCCCCGCTCAGGTGACGCCAGCGCCATTGCGCCTCCATTTCCGGACGATCGAACCAGGTGACCGGCCATTCGGCCAGCATATCCGGCAGGTCCACATGACTGGCCAGCCCAACCTGCTGGCCCCGTTCGGCGAGCGCATTCAACACACGCTCAAGCGCGGCCGTCGCCGGCGCAGCCAGCGGTTCACGCACGCCGAAACCGATCCAGCGCAGGGTATCGGCACTCTCGAGAAACGCCTCCCATGCCGCTTCGTCCCATGTGCGCCACAGCGCATGGGGCACCAGCACGGCGGAAAACCAGTTGGCGTACCAGTCCAGCTGCCAGTCCTCGGGCAGATCTTCCGGAAAGGCATCGCCGCACGACCAGCCCATGGCGCCGACCTCGATATTCTCCAGCATGACCTTTTCTCCCGCAGTGAGACGCATATAATAAATGTTTTTTTACACCCATAAGCAAACATGATAAGCACACTCGCCCTGCCCGCACTGGGGCTGATCATCGGCCTCTGGCTGCTCATCAAAAGCGCCGACGCCTTCATCGAAGGTGCAGCAGCCGTCGCCGCCCACATGAACATCAGCCCACTGATCATCGGCGTGGTGGTCCTGGGCTTCGGCACCTCCATGCCGGAGATCATCGTCTCCATCCTGGCCGCCCTGGATGGCGCGCCCGGGCTGGCGGTGGGCAACGCCATCGGCTCCAATATCGCAAACATCGGTCTTGTGCTGGGCGCCACCGCTCTGCTGGTACCGCTGGGCGTGCGCTCCAGCGTGTTGCGGCGGGAGCTGCCGCTGCTGATCGGCGTCACCGTCGCCGCCGGCTTGCTGTTTCTGGATGGCCGGCTGAGCCGTTTTGACGGGGTCATGCTGCTGGTCGCCTTCTTCGCCAGTATGGCGTGGATGATCCACATCAACCGGGCCGCACCCGCCTCCGATCCCCTGGAACAGGAGATGGAGCAGGAGCTGGCCACGCTGGAAAAGATGCCGTTGAAGAAGGCCTGGCTGATGACCCTCGGCGGCCTGATCGTGCTCATGCTGGCCGCCAAGCTCATGGTCTGGGGCGCGGTGGAGATCGCCCACCACTTCGGCGTGTCGGACGCCGTCATCGGTCTGACCATCATCGCCATCGGCACCAGCCTGCCGGAGCTGGCTGCCGGCATCACCGCCGCCCGCAAGGGGGAGGCGGACCTGGTGGTGGGCAATGTGGTCGGCTCCAACCTGTTCAACCTGCTCACCGTGGTGGCCATGCCGGCACTGATCGCCCCCGGTGCGCTGGATGCGGGCATCGTCACCCGTGACTACCCCATCATGCTGGCCTTCACCCTGCTGATGCTGCTGTTCGCCCTGCCGCTGTGGCGCGGGCCTGCTAGAATCTCTCGCATCGAGGGCAGCCTGCTGAGCGCAGGCTTTGCCGCCTATCTTGTTCTGCTGTACTTTTCCGGAGCCGCCACATGAGCCTGTCACCCCTTGAACGCCGTGCCGAGAAGATCCGCCTGCTGCTGCTGGATGTGGACGGCGTGCTGACCGACAACCGCCTGTTCTACGGCGACAACGGCATCGAATACAAGGCCTTCCATACCCGCGACGGCCACGGCATGGTGCTGCTGCAGCAGGCGGGTCTGGACATCGGTATCATCACCGGCCGCACCTCCGAGGTGGTGACCCGCCGCATGGCCGACCTGAAGGTGAAATACGTCTATCAGGGTGTGCCGGACAAGCTGCCCACCTTCGAGGCGTTGATGAAAGAGTGCGGACTGACACCGGAACAGGTGGCCTACATGGGCGATGACATTCTGGACCTGCCCATCCTGCGCCGGGTGGGCCTGGCGGCCATGCCGGCCAATGGTGATCCCACCCTGCGCCACCATGTGCACTTTGTCAGCCAGCACCCCGGCGGTCAGGGCGCCGTGCGCGAGCTATGCGAGCTGATTCTCAAGGCACAGGGCCGCTGGGAAGAGATCATGGCCTTCTACCTGCGCTGACCATGCCGCGCCGCCTGCTGACCGCCCTCGCGCTGATCGCCCTTGCTGGGGCGCTGATCTATTACAACCACGCCAACCAGCCCGCCCCCCCCTCCTCGACCACCGCTTCAAAAACCACCCTGCCCGACTGGCAGGGTGAAAACGCCACTGTCTGGCAGGTCAGGGAGGGCCGAAGCGCCGCCCTCCATGCCCAACGGGTGGTGCATTTCCCGCGGAAACGCACCCTGCTGACAGTGCCGACTGGGCGCATCGACCAGCCCGACAATACCTACTGGTTCAGCGCCCGCAAGGGTGAACAGACTGGACCGGTCAATCAGCTGAGCGGCCAGGTGCGCGTGCTGCTTGAGCGTCAGACGGACCCCGCTCCGCTGCTGCTGACCACCGAGCAGCTGCGCTACCTGAGTGACGCCCGCCGCATGGAGAGCGACACGCTGGTTACAATACGCCAGAAGGACAACTGGACGCGCGGCACCGGCATGACCCTGTGGCTGGACGCCGAGCGACTCGAACTGAAAAAAGATGTCACCAGCCATTATGTTCCGACGCCCTGACCGCCTTCTGCTGCTGTTTCTGCTGCTGTCCGTCCCTTTCGCCCATGGGGCGGATGATCCTGACCGGACACAGCCCATCGAGATCCGCGCCGACAGCCTCAAGGCCAGTCAGAAGGAGGGCGTGGCCCACTATCTGGGCCATGTCATCATCACCCAGGGCAGGCTCACCATCACCGGCGACACGCTGACCGTCACCATAGTGGATGGCAAAATCCGCAAGGCTGTCGTCATTGGCCAGCCGGCCCGCTTCAAGAAGTTCGATTACGAAAAAAAGCGCTGGATTCACGGGCATGCCCACACCATCACCTACACCCTGAAGCCCGAACGCCAGCTGCGGCTTGAGAAGGCCGCCCACATCGAGAGCGAGACCGGTGAACAGCTCAATGGCGCGGTCATCCGCTACTGGCCGGACAGCCAGCGGCTCGAGGCCGACGGCGGCAAGGGTCGGGTGAAGCTGGTGCTGCCGCCACAGGCCGGGGAGACCCCCTGACATGGCTCACTTCTACGCCCGCGGACTGGCCAAGCGCTACCGCAAGCGGGAGGTGGTTCGCGCCGTGGACATCGACGTGCACAGCGGCCAGGTGGTCGGCCTGCTCGGCCCCAACGGCGCCGGCAAGACCACCACCTTCTACATGATGATGGGACTGGTGCCGGCCGATGCGGGGCGCATCTTTCTCGACGACACCGAGCTGACCCGGCTGCCCATCCACCTGCGCGCCCGCCATGGCATCGGCTACCTGCCGCAGGAGGCGTCCGTCTTCCGGCGCCTGACCGTGCGCGAGAACATCCTCGCCGTGCTGGAAATGCGCCCCGAACTGTCCCGCCGTCAGCGGGAGGAAAAACTCGGCGAGCTGCTCGACCAGCTGCAGATCAATCACATCATCGACCAGCCCGGCCAGGCGCTCTCCGGTGGCGAGCGGCGGCGGGTGGAGATCGCCCGGGCGCTGGCGGCGGAACCCAAGTTCATCCTGCTGGACGAACCCTTCGCCGGCGTGGACCCCATCTCCGTCAAGGAGATTCAGCACATCATCCACCACCTCAAGGCCCACGGCATCGGGGTGCTGATCACCGACCACAACGTGCGCGAGACGCTTGGCGTGTGCGACACCGCCTACATCCTCGCCAACGGCACCATTCTGGCCCGCGGCACGCCTGAGGAGATCGTGGAAAACGAGCAGGTGCGCGCCCACTATCTGGGCGAGGATTTCACCGTCTGAGGTTGAATCTCCCCGCCCCCTCCTATACATTGAAACTGCAACACTCCGAAAAACATCAACACAAAGGAGCCATCATGCAACTTGAAATCACCGGTCATCACATCGAAATCACTGATGCGCTTCGTGACCACATCACCAAAAAGCTGGAAAAGATCAAGCACCATTTCGATCAGGTGCTCAATGTGCATGTCGTGCTGACTTCGGAGCGCGCCTTCAAGATCGCGGAAGCCACCGTGCATGTGGCCGGCCATGACTTCTTCGCCAAGGACGAGAAGGATGACATGTACGCCGCCATCGACGGCATGATTCACAAACTGGACCGCCAGATCGTCAAGCACAAGGAAAAGATCCGCGGCCACAACAAGAAAAGCGGCGGCGTGAAAGGCATGGAAGCAACTGAAGCGGAAGCCTCCTGACAGCCACTGGAACTGCCGGAACGAAAAAGCCCCGTCAACGACGGGGCTTTTTGTTGAGAGAGGCTCTGGCTGATCAGTAGTTCCACACCAACTGCAGCGAGAAGATGTCCACGCTGCTGTCGTAAGAACCGGTCAGATTGCCGATATAAGTGGTGCCATCCGCAGCATAGACCTTTTCATCAATCGGGGTGATGTCGGTAAAGACATGGGTATAGGCCGCATCGACCTTGACAGTCGGGCTTACATCATAGCGCAGGCCCAGTGACAGCCAGCGGCGGTCATTATCGGGAATGCGCACCGTGCGGTAGGCGTCCCGCACCGGTGTCTGGTCATAGGCGACCCCGCCCCGCACCAGCCACTTGCCGTTCAGGCGGTAATTGGCGCCCAGCGCCAGCCGCCAGGTGTCATGCCAGTTTTCAGGGGTCAGCGCAATGGTTGAACCGCTGCTGTTGACCACACGCAATTCCTTGAAGCTGCTCCATCCTGTCCAAGTGGCACTGGCCAGCACACTCAGGTGATCACTGTAATCATGACGCCATGACAGATCCACGACAGCCGGCAGTGTGACCTTTGCAGAAGCACCCTGATTACTTAAAACAGCCCCCGTTGCCAGAACTGTCACCTTCGCCTCGCCCTGAGCCTTCTGATCCATGGTAGAACGATAGCTGACGCCAAGCACATCCTTGTCCGTCGGCTGCCATTGAACGCCCAGGTTATACCCCCACGCCCAGCTATCACCAGATAACTTGACTTCGGCATCCGATCCGGGAGTGACCAAAGCATTACGAGTCAATGTCACATCGAGATATTGCGCACTGATACCGGCGCCAAACGACCAGTTGCCCACCTTGCGCGCCACCGACGGATTGATATTGATAGTTTTCAGATCAGATTTGACTCCGGCACCACGCCCCAGCCAATTACTGTCATAACGGGTTTCCAGGCCAAATGGAGTCACCACACTCAGACCCAGGTCATAGTCTCTCCAGCGCCCCTTCCAGAACAGATTGGGCACCACGGCGCTCTCCCCCCCATCCGAATCCGGGCCGGGCTGGAGGCCGGCAACTGTAGAGCCATCGTCCCTGAACTTGGCCCGCGGGTTGATGTAATGGGCGCCCACAATCACCTGATGGCCATCGATGGCGGTCAGACCGGCGGCGTTGTACCACTGCACGGAGGCGTCGTCACTGGCCGCGCCCATGCCGGCAAAGGCACGCCCCTGCCCACTGCCACTCTGCTCGAACAGCTGAAAACCCGACGCCTGTGCCTGTGCGCTCAGTGCGGCGACCGCCATGGCCAGTGCGATTCTTTTCATCTTCATTTCGACCTCCATGCGTGATTGCAGTATGCGTAAAACTGCAGCAAATGCTATCACATGCGCGCGTACCGTCGCATAAGGATGCAAACGGAAGCAATCAGCATCGTTTATGGAAGTAACGGAATAGTGCGGGGGAAGATGGGGTGGGTGACGGGACTCGAACCCGCGACGACAGGGATCACAACCCTGGGCTCTACCAACTGAGCTACACCCACCATAGTGTGGTGGAACACCCGGCGGCCTTGGATGGCACGCCCGGCAGGACTCGAACCTGCAGCCTACGGCTTAGAAGGCCGTTGCTCTATCCAGTTGAGCTACGGGCGCTCATTCGAGACCCTTCGGCACGAAAGGCATGGGTTCCCGGGACGCAGCCCGGGGTGTCTGGTCGGAGTGGCGGGATTTGAACCCACGACCCCCAGTACCCAAAACTGGTGCGCTACCAGGCTGCGCTACACTCCGAAAATGTGGCGCGTATTGTAGGAAGCGCCCCTGCGGGTGTCAAGCTTGCTCCGCCGGTTTTTTGGCGTGCTTCGGACGGAAGGCCTTGATGAAATCCTCGTTGGTTTCCAGATACGGCCCTTCTATCAGGTCGATGCAGTAGGGCACGGCGGGAAAGACCGCCTCCAGACACTCGGCGATGGCCGAGGGCTTGCCCGGCAGGTTGATGATCAGGCTGCTGCCGCGCACGCCGGCGATCTGGCGGGACAGAATGGCGGTGGGCACATACTGCAGCGAGACGGCGCGCATCTGCTCGGCAAAGCCGTCGAGAATCTTGTCGCACACCGCCTCGGTGGCCTCCGGCGTCACATCCCGCCTGGCCGGGCCGGTGCCGCCGGTGGTGAGGATCAGGCAGCAGCCCGCCTCATCCGCCAGCTCCTTCAGGGTGGCCTCGATGACCGGCTGTTCGTCCGGAATCAGCCGCGCCACCGGCTCCCACGGTGTCTTCAGCGCCTTGCCGATCCAGTCCTGCATGGCCGGCCCACCCTTGTCCTCATACACGCCCTGACTGGCGCGGTCCGAGACTGTCACAAACCCGATCCTGACCTTGTTTTTCATAAGCAAACCTTGAAAATGACCCGTTCAACCGCCATATGATAGCGTCAAACCGAATTTTCAGGAGTGCCATGAGCGAGGAACAGGTAAAAACAGGGGAGACCCCGTCTGCGGAGGAACCGAAAGAGGCGGAGCTGGTCGAGGAGAACACGCCGCCTGCGAAAGCGGACGCCCAGCTGCCGCGCACACTCTACCTGCTGCCCATCAAGGACCGGCCCTTCTTTCCCGGTCAGACCCTGCCTGTGGTACTCAACAAGGACGCCTGGCTCGAAACGCTCGAAGCGGTGGCGGAGGCCAAGCAGAACGTCATCGGCGTGGTGTTCACCACCGCCGAGGACAACCAGCGCGCCAGGCCGGAGGAGCTGGCCCGCATCGGCACGGTGGTGCGCATCCATGACCTGAAGGTGAAGGACGACTACATCCAGCTCATCGCCGAGGGGCTGCGCCGCTTCCGCATCGACCATCTGGTGTCCGAACAGCCGCCCTACAGAGCGGTGGTGGACTACCCGGAGGATGTTCACGACGCCTCCGAAACCGAGCTGAAAGCCTACGGGCTGGCGCTGATGAACGCCTTCCGGGAGCTGCTGCCGCTCAACCCGCTCTACAGTGAGGAGCTGCGCTATTTCCTCAACCGCTTCGGCCCCTCCAACCACGCCCAGCTGGCGGATTTCGCCGCCACGCTCACCACCGCCGAGGGCGAGAAGCTGCAGGAGGTGCTGGAGACGCTCAATCTGAGCGAGCGGCTGGAGAAGGCGCTCAAGCTGATCAAGGACGAGATCGAGATCTCCCGCATCCAGACCAACATCCGCGAACGGGTGGAGGAAAACCTCTCCCAGCATCAGCGGGAGTTCTTCCTCAAGCAGCAGCTCAAGGAGATCCAGAAGGAGCTGGGCATCGTCAAGGACGACCGCACCGCGGATGTGGATCTGTTCCGCGAGCGCATCGAAAAGCTGCAGTTGACGGAAGAGGCGCGCGCCAAGGCGGAAGAGGAACTGGACAAACTCAGCGTGCTCGATCCCCACTCGCCGGAATACGCGGTGTCGCGCAACTGGCTCGACTGGCTCACCCAGCTGCCATGGGGGGTGCACAGCGAGGACCGGCTTGATCTCGACCACGCCCGCAAGGTGCTCGACAGGCGTCACGACGGGCTGGAGGACGTCAAGGAACGCATTCTGGAGTTCATCGCCGTCGGCAAGCTCAAGGGCGAGGTTTCCGGCGCCATCATTCTGCTGGTGGGCCCGCCGGGCGTGGGCAAGACCTCCATCGGCAAATCCATCGCCGAGGCGCTTGGACGCAAGTTCTACCGCTTCAGCGTCGGCGGCATGCGCGACGAGGCGGAGATCAAGGGGCACCGGCGCACCTACATCGGCGCCATGCCGGGCAAGTTCATCCAGGCGCTCAAGACCGTCGGCACCGCCAATCCGGTCATCATGCTGGATGAGATCGACAAGATCGGCGCCAGCTATCAGGGCGACCCGGCCTCGGCCCTGCTGGAAGCCCTGGACCCGGAGCAGAACAGCGAGTTCCTCGATCACTATCTGGACGTGCGCTTCGACCTGTCCAACGTGCTGTTCGTGTGCACCGCCAACCAGCTGGACACCATCCCCGGCCCCCTGCTGGACCGCATGGAAGTGATCCGCCTGTCCGGCTACATCACCGAAGAGAAGGTGGCCATCGCCAGGCACCATCTGTGGCCGCGCCTGCTGGAAGAAGCGGGGCTGAAGCGCAGCCAGCTGCGCATCACCGAAGCGGCCATCCGCCATGTGATCGAGGGCTACGCCCGCGAGGCCGGCGTGCGCTCCCTGCAGAAGCAACTGGGCAAGATCGTGCGCAAGGCGGCCATGAAACTGGTCACCGGCGAGGCGGACAGTCTCACCATCCACGTGAGCGACCTGCCCGACTATCTGGGCCAGCCCCGCTTCCATGCGGAAAAGCATCCGCGACTGATCGGCACCGTGGTGGGGCTGGCCTGGACCGCCATGGGCGGCGCCACCCTGACGGTGGAGGCCACCCGCGTGCACACCCTCAACCGCGGCTTCAAGCTCTCCGGCCAGCTGGGCGAGGTGATGCAGGAGTCGGCGAACATCGCCTACAGCTACATCAGCTCGCACCTGCAGAGCTACAAGGCGGATCCGGAGTTCTTCGACCGCGCCTTCGTGCACCTGCACGTGCCCGACGGCGCCACGCCCAAGGACGGCCCCAGCGCCGGCATCACCATGGCCACCGCCCTGCTCTCCCTGGCGCGGGGCGAGCCGGTGCGCCAGCCGCTGGCCATGACCGGCGAGCTCAGCCTCACCGGACAGGTGCTGCCGGTGGGCGGCATCCGCGAAAAGGTCATCGCCGCCCGCCGGGCCGGCATTCACACGCTGGTGCTGCCGGAGGACAACCGCAAGGACTTCGAGGAACTGCCGAACTATCTGAAGGAAGGGCTGGAGGTGCATTTCGCCCGCCACTATGACGAAGTGGCACGGCTGGCCTTCAACATCCGCAGCAAGTCCCCCGCCCTCAAGGCGTGGCTGGAGCGGGAGGCCGCGCAGGCGGCCGAAGGGTGCAAAAGCTGACATTCCGCTTGACGCGCCCCGGTCGGTTCTATAGAATTCCGCCTCTGTCAGGCCAGCGTGGCGGAACTGGTAGACGCGACGGATTCAAAATCCGTTGGGGTAAAACCCGTGTCGGTTCGAGTCCGACCGCTGGTACCAATCGAAGCCACTATCGGCATCACATCGTAGGCGCGTAGCTCAGCTGGTTAGAGCACCACCTTGACATGGTGGGGGTCGCTGGTTCGACTCCAGTCGCGCCTACCACTTCTCTCCCTAGTTTTCTCCTGAAAAGCTTCCACGCAACGGGGTCTCCCCTGATTTTGCAGATTGCCATTTTTCCACGCCGGCAATGCGGTAAAAAAATGCCTGCAAATCCAACACCTGCCGCCTTTTTCAAGACAGAAACCGCTTTTTGACGGGGTCTCCCCCGATCTTGCAGAATGCCGCGCGGAGCGCACCGCCGCGCAGGCCGAAAGACCATGGAAAACCACCCTTTTCCACCTTGAGACCGACCTGAAACGGGGTCTCCCCCATTTTTACAGCGTCTATTGCTCCCCGCGCCGGCAGGTGGTCATTTTTCCCGGCTCTGGAATCAAAAAAGGGGCCCGAAGGCCCCTGAAACCGCTCCACAAGCAGGAGGATGGGCTAGGGTTTGAGTTCGGCACGCAGGTAGCGTTGCTGCTGCATGGCCTGCCATGCCTGCCAGCGGTTGAGCAGACGGTCCTGCTCGGCGTCAATGCGCGCCAGCGCGCTTTCCAGCACGGTCTGGATGCTGAGCTGACCGCTGCCCAGCAGCAGGCGACGGGCCTCTTCGTCTTCCTCGGACGCCTTCTGCCGCTCGGCCAGGGCCTGATCGCGCGGCTCTGCCTGTTCCAGCACCGCCTGCGCCTGCTGCCAGGCCTGTTTCAGTTTGAGCAGCTGGGCACGGCGCTGCTCTGTGAGGCGGCGCATGTCGGCACGCAGGCTGTCGGCGCGGGCCTCCAGCCGACCGCCGGTATAGAGGGGCACGGCATACTGCACGCCGACGCGCGCACCTTCCATGTCGTCGTAGAAGCGCCCGCCGCTGTCGTTGCGCACCCCGAGGGCAAAGACGGCCAGCCGCCCCTTGTACTGGTCTCGAGCCTGCTGGCGCTGTGCCTGCACGGCATCAATCTGCGTGTCGATCAGGCGCAGAAAGGGGGTCTGCCGCCAGTCCGGCTGTTTGAGCGGGCGGATGCCGGCCAGCTCCGGCGCCTCGACAGGGTCCAGCGAGACCGCTTCTTCTGTCAGCGCTTCGATCACCGCCTGCTGGCGCGCCTGCTGCATCTTCAATGTGGCCTGCATGGCGCGGTTGTCCGCCAGTCGGCGTCTGATCACCAGCACCCGGCTGAGCATGCCCCGTCCGGCGCCGTAGCCCTGCTCCATCTGACCCAGCAGGTCGGCCAGCACCTTCTCCTTGCGACGCAGGGCGTCCAGCCGAACGCTGGTCTGCTGCCATGCACTCCACGCCTGCACCAGTTCCCACTCCAGCTGCAACAGCAGCACCTGACGGCGCTGTTCAGCCACCTGTGCCTGCGCCCCGGCCGCGCGCACCGCCGCGCTTTTTGCCGGCTGCCACAAGGTCCAGTCACCTCGTAACAACAGGCTGGAGCGGGCAAAGTCGGTCTTCATCCAGGCGTAGCTCTGCTCCGCCTGAAAATGCACCTCGGGCTTGAAGGCGGCTTCCGCCTCCCGCCGCTTCGCCTGCGCCGCCTCAATGGCCGCCTCGGCCGCCTCCAGTTGAGGGTGTGCCCTGGCGGCACGCTGCATCAGGGCATTCAGATCGGCCGCCTGCACCTGCCCCAGCCAGCCCACCACGACCAGCATGATCATTCGTTTAAGCATTTTCGGACTCCTTCTGTCTGATCTCACGGCGCATGAGCAGATAGACCAGCGCCGGCAGCAGCAGCATGGCCGCCATCGGCGCGGTGACCATGCCACCGATCATGGGCGCGGCGATGCGCTTCATCACATCCGCACCGGTGCCATCCGACCACATGATGGGCAAAAGCCCCACGATGACCACGCTCACCGTCATGGCCATGGGACGCACCCGCTTGACCGTGCCGGCCACAATGGCCTGACGCAGCTCGGTCAGGGTGTTGAGCCGACCGGATGCCCTGGCTTCCGCAATGGCCTCGCGGATATAGAGCAGCACCACCACGCCAAACTCCGCCGCCACGCCAGCCAGGGCGATCATGCCCACGCCCACGGCCACGGAGAGGCGGTAGTCCAGCAGCTCGATCAGCCACAGGCTGCCCACCAGCGCGAACGGCATCAGCAGCATCACCAGCAGCGCGTCCCGCACCGAATGGAACACCAGATAGAGCAGGATGAAGATCACCAGCAGGGTGACCGGCACGATCTGCTGCAATTTGGCCTGCGCCCGCAGCATGTACTCATACTGTCCCGTCCAGCTGAGGCTGTAGCCGGGCGGCAGTTTCATATTGTCCGCCACGGCCTGCTGCCCCTGGCGCACGAAGGCGGCCAGATCCACACCCGGCTCCAGATCCACGAAGGTCCAGCCGGTCAGGCGTGCGTTTTCCGATTTGATCATGGGCGGGCCAAGGGTGATCTTCACCTGGGCCACCTCTCCCAGCGGAACCTGCGCGCCGGAGGGGGTGACGATGGGCAGGCTCTTCAGCGCTTCCACACTGTTGCGCCACTGCTGCGGATAGCGCAGGTTGATCGGATAGCGCTCCCGCCCCTCAATGGTCTGAGCCAGGTTCCTGCCCCCTACGGCGGAGGCGATGATCTGCGCCAGCTGCTCCATGTTCAGGCCATAGCGGGCCGCGGCATCACGATCGGGCAGAATCTCGATGTAGCGCCCGCCGGAAACCCGCTCGGAAAAGACCGAACGCACTCCGGGCAGTTTGCCCAGCACCCGCTCCAGATCGGTACCGATCTTCTGAATGGTGGCCAGGTCTTCGCCGGTCACCTTGATGCCGATGGGCGTCTTGATGCCCGTGGACTGCATGTCAATCCGGGTGCGGATCGGCTGCACCCAGGCATTGGTCAGTCCGGGCAGACGCACTTTCCGGTCAAGCTCGGTGATCAGCTTGTCCAGCGTCATGCCGGGCCGCCACTGATCCCGTGGTTTGAGCTGGATGGTGGTCTCGATCATGGTCAGCGGTGCCGGGTCGGTGGCCGTTTCCGCACGCCCCACCTTGCCGAAGACGCTTTTGACCTCCGGAAAGGTTTTGATCAGCGCATCGGTGGTCTGCAGGATGCGTCGTGCCTCAGCGATGGACACCCCCGGCAGCGTGGTGGGCATGTAGAGCAGATCACCCTCCTCCAGCGCCGGCATGAATTCCGTGCCCAGTTTCTGCCACGGGTAGATGACTGATGCGGCCAGCACCAGCATCAGGGCCAGCGTCAGCAGCGGCCAGCGCAGCACGCCATTGATGAACGGGCGGTAGAGCCACACCAGCAGCCGATTGAGCGGGTTGCGCGCCTCGGAGACGATGCGCCCGCGGATCCAGTAGCCCATCAGCACCGGCACCAGCGTAATGGACAGGCCCGCCGCCACCGCCATGGCGAAAGTCTTGGTATAGGCCAGCGGGCTGAACAGCCGCCCTTCCTGCCCTTCCAGCGCGAACACCGGCAGAAAGCTGAGCGTAATGATCAGAAGCGACACGAACAGCGCCGGCCCCACCTGAATGGCCGCCTCGCGGATGACGCGCCAGTGTTCCGCGCCTCTGGGCCGGTGCCCGTGCTCCTTTTCATAATGCTCAAGGTGCTTATGGGCGTTTTCGATCATGACGATGGCCGCATCCACCATGGCACCGATGGCGATGGCAATGCCGCCCAGGCTCATGATGTTGGCGCTGATGCCCAGTTCGCGCATGATGATGAAGCTGCCCAGAATCCCCAGCGGCAGGGCGATGACCGCCACCAGCGCCGAGCGCATGTGGAACAAAAACAGCAGGCTCACCAGCGCGACGACGATCATCTCCTCGATCAGCTTGTCGCGCAGGGTGTTCACCGCCCGCTTGATCAGCGCGGAGCGGTCATAGGTGGTGACGATCTCCACCCCCTCGGGCAGACTCTTTTTCAGCTGGGCAATGCGCTGCTTGACGCGGTTGATCACATCCAGCGCGTTTTCACCATCACGCATGATGACGATGCCGCCGACCACCTCGCCCTCGCCGTTCAGCTCAGCAATGCCGCGACGCATCTGCGGCCCCAGCCGAACCTCGGCCACATCTTCCAGACGGATGGGCAGCTGGGTTTTCACATCCACTGCCACCACCGCTTTGCGCAGCTGATCCACATCGGTGACATAGCCTTTCATGCGCACGGCATATTCCGCCTCGCCCAGCTCGATGACTGACGCACCCGTCTCCCGGCTGGCTTCGCGGATGGCCCTGGATACCTTGGTCAATGGCAGGCCATACGCCTGCAGGCGCACCGGGTCCACCACCACCTGATACTGCTTGACCATGCCACCGACGGTGGCTACCTCCGACACGCCCGGGATGGCCTGCAGCTCATACTTCAGAAACCAGTCCTGCAGGGTGCGCAGATCGGCCAGATCATGCCTGTGGCTGCGGTCCACCAGTGCATATTCGAACACCCAGCCCACCCCGGACGCATCCGGCCCCAGCGTGGGTGTGACCCCGGGCGGTAGCTGTGCCTGCACCTGATTGAGATATTCCAGCACCCGGGAACGTGCCCAGTAGAGATCGGCACCATCTTCGAATATGACATACACATAGCTGTCACCGAAGAAGGAATACCCCCGCACCACCTTGGCGCCCGGCACCGACATCATCACGCTGGCGATGGGATAGGTGACCTGATCCTCTACCACCTGTGGCGCCTGCCCGGGATAACTGGTCTTGATGATCACCTGAACATCGGACAGATCGGGTATGGCGTCCAGTGGTGTCTTTTCCATGGCGCGCCAGCCCCATGCAGCCAGCAGCACTGCCAGAATCAGGATCAGCACCCGATTCTTCAGGGAAAAATCGATGATGGCCCGGATCATCATTCACCCCCTTTCCCATGACCGGCATGGGGGTTGGCCAGCTTGTTCAGATTGGCCTGCAGCTGGCTCTCACTGTCGATGAGGAACTGGCCGGAGGTGACAATGCGATCGCCCTCTTCCAGACCGGAGAGAATCTCGGCCAGGCCTTTCGTGCGCATACCCACCACTACCGGAACCGGTTTGAAGCTGCCATCCTTCATCACCTTCACGACGCGGATCTCATCCGGCAGCTGAATGAGCGCAGATTCCGGCACTGCCAGCACATCGCGCTTCGGCCCGCCGTAAATGACCGCCTGCACCGGCATGCCCAGCTTCAGCGCGCCATCACGGTTGTCCAGTGTGGCACGCACCCTGAGTGTGCGCGTCTTCGTATCTACATCCGGATAGATCTGTTCGATGAAGCCCTCCCAGTAGCGGTCCGGCACGCCGGGCACACGCACCTCCACTGACTTGTTCGGGGCGATCCATTGCTGCTGCTGCGGATAGACCGCCGCCATCACCCAGACCTTGGACAGGTCGGCAATCTGCATCACCTCATCCACCGGGCGGATATACATGCCCGGCTCCACTTTAAGATGCTGCACCACGCCACCCTGTGGCGCATGAACCGGCACGGTTTCCTGCACCCTGCCACGGCGACGGATGGCTTTGAGCGTGGCGCGATCCACCCCCAGATAGCGCAGTTTGCGCTCGGCGGCCTCGGCCAGCCTGCGACTGCCCTGTTTCAGCGCCAGCAGCCACTCCTCCTGCGCGGCGACGATATCCGGGCTGTAGTAGCGGAACAGCAGCTGACCCTTCTCGACCGTCTCTCCCTCCACGCGCACGGCCAGCTGCTCAATCCAGCCGCTGGCCCGGGGATGCACATGCACCAGACGACTTTCATCCACTTGGATGGTGCCGTAGGTGGGCAGGTACTTCCACAGGGTGACACGCCGGACCATGGCCGTGCGGATGGCCAGCCCCTGTTTTTCACCCTGGCCACCGCCGGTGCCCACCTTGACCGATGGCGCGCCCTGCTCTTCCTTGAAGATTTTTTTGACCAGCGTCATGCCGCAGATGGGACAGGTGCCGGGATGATCCTGCACGATCTGCGGGTGCATGGGACAGACATATTTGACGGTTTCCGCCCGTACTGCGGTAAAAGGTGCCAGCAGACCCGCCGCGCCCCAGCGCAGCAGCTGACGTCGTTGCATTTTCATAGGATGTTCCTCCAGAGAGTCCAACCGATTGTTTCCGTGCCACAGGCACGGCCCTGATGAGAATCAGGCGGTCAGACGCGGAGGTTTGTCAGGCAGATCCGCCGGTTTGGAGGAAAAGAAGGCTTCAATCGCAGAAACAGCTGCAGAGGCAACCGACACGGGGCAGACAAGACAGCTGCTGCTGGCCAGACTGACACCGTGGCCGGTAACGGAACAGTGTGTGGCACAGGAACACTGGTCGTCACAGTGATCACCTGCCAGCTTCTGGCCGTCATGCTGACAGCCGTGTGCGGACATGTCGCACCCCTGCTCACAGCAGCAATCATGCGCCTGCGATTCAGACGGCGCGGAGATGGCTGGCACCGCCCAGAAAGCAGCTGCAAACAGCAGAGAACATGTCAGCAAAAGGATACGCATGGTTCCGACTATACAGACCCCACGGTGGCAGGTCAACCCGGGTGCTTCTCAGCGGCGCGCAGATAGCGCCTGAAGTTGTAACGGTAGATGAAGCCGGGAAAAGCGAAGATCATGAACATGAAAAATACGGTCACCCAGAACTCCCAGTCCTGCGGTGAGACCGTGCCCATGACCCGTTTTTCCAGCAGATAGCCGAACAGCACGGACAGGCCGAAATAGGCGCTCCACTCCACCAATCCCAGCCAGAAGGGCTTGATGCGCTTGAGATCGATGAACAGGAACAGGCGGCGCTCGAACAGCCAGGGCAGGTTGGCCAGCACGAACGCCGTGGCGATCAGCAGATAGATGGCAATGTCCTGACTCATCAGGCGACCACGCTCAGGCCCAGGCTGCGGTAGCACAGCTCCATGATCCAGCCCGGGAACAGACCGAACAGCAGCAGCACGGAAGCAGACAGGCTCACCGCCAGCCCCAGTTGGGTGGAAATGGGCTCCAGCCGGCTGGTCTCCACGGGCTTGTCAAAGTACATCACCTTGACCACGCGCAGGTAGTAGAAGGCGCTCACCACCGCCATGACCACGGCCAGCACCGCCAGCCAGACCAGTCCGGCATTGACCGCCGCCTCGATGACCGCCACCTTGACGAAGAAGCCGATGAACGGCGGCACGCCCGCCATGGAGAACATGACGAACAGCATCATCAGCGCCAGCCACGGATTGCGATCGTTCAGCCCCTTGTAGTCGTCGATTTCCTCGAACTCCATGCCGGCACGTGCCAGGGAGATCATCAGGCCGAAGGCCGCCACGGAAGTGATGGCATAGACCACGATGTAGAACATGGCACTGGCGAAACCTTCCGCGTCACCGGCCGCAACCCCCATGAGCACGAAGCCCACATGACCGATACCGGAATAGGCCAGCATGCGCTTGAGATTGGTCTGGGCGATGGCGATGACCGATCCCACCACCATGGACAGCGCCGCCAGAATGACCAGCATGCCCTGCCAGTCCGGCAGCGCCTGTTGCAGACCGTCCCACAGCAGGCGGTAAAGCATGGCAAAGGCCGCGATCTTGGGCGCGGAAGCCAGATAGAGCGTCATGGCCGTGGGCGCGCCGTGATACACATCCGGCACCCACATGTGGAACGGCACCGCTCCCAGCTTGAAGGCCAGACCGATGACGATGAACACCAGCGCGAAGGCCAGCACCGCGTTGTCCACCTCACCGGAAGCGATCTTCTGAGCAATGCCAGTCAGCTCCAGCGTGCCGGTGGCGCCATAGAGCATGGACATGCCGTAGAGCATCATGCCGGTAGCCAGCGCGCCCAGCACGAAGTACTTCATGGCCGCCTCGGAAGCGCGGTCGGAGTGACGCTGCATGGCGATCATGGCGTACAGTGCCAGCGACATGATCTCCAGCCCCAGATAGAGGGTGATCAGATTGTAGGCGCTGACCATGACGAACATGCCCAGCACGCCGAACAGACCCAGCACGAAGAACTCGCCGTAATAGGCCCTGTTCTGCAGCAGGTATTCGCGGGAGAACAGGAAGATGCCGATGCTCACCACCACGATGAACAGCTTGAGCACATCCGACAGGGTGTCGCGCACGAAGCTGCCGTCAAAGGTCACCTGCGTCTGGGTGGCGAAATCGGAGAACACCAGCCAGCCGACGATCACCAGCGTGATCTGCGTGGCCCAGTAGGTGCAGTCACGGCAGGTGCGCGACCAGAAGGTATCCGCCACCAGCAGCAGCGAGGTCAGCGTCAGCAGCACGATTTCGGGCAACGCCAGAGAAAGGTTGGGAATCTCGAATGTCATTGCGTCTTTTCCTGCCTTGTGTGCTTAGAGTTTGGAAGTCATGGCCTGCTGGATGAGATGCTCCACCGAAGCATGCATCACATCCATCAGCGGATAGGGATAGACACCCAGCGCAACCACCGCCACCGCCAGCGCAGTCATGATGGCGAACTCGCGCTTGTTGAGATCCTGCATCTCGGCCACTTCCCTGTTGCGAATGTCACCAAAGATGACCCGCTTG
Source organism: Sulfurivirga sp. (assembly GCF_015490265.1). Lineage (GTDB taxonomy): Bacteria > Pseudomonadota > Gammaproteobacteria > Thiomicrospirales > Thiomicrospiraceae > Sulfurivirga. The sequence continues at coordinate 39,803 of NZ_WFYD01000011.1, forward strand.
ATCATCCACAGGGTATAGGCTGCGCCGATGATCAGGGTGAAGGCGGCCAGAATGCCGTACCACGGATTGGCCATGAAGCTGGACAGAATGACCATGAACTCGCCCACGAAGCCGGACGTGCCCGGCAGGCCCACATTACCCATGGCGAACAGCACCGCGAAGAAGCCGAACCAGGGCATCACGTTGACCACGCCCCCATAGGCGCTGATCTCGCGGGTGTGCAGGCGGTCATACAGCACGCCGATGCCCAGGAACATGGCGCCGGAGATGAAGCCATGGGAGATCATCTGCACCATGGCACCCTCAAGCCCCAGCTGCGCGCCCTTGAGACCGCCTGTGCTCTCAACGATGTCATACAGTACGAACATGCCCAGGGTGACGAAGCCCATGTGGGAGATGGAGGAATAGGCCACCAGCTTCTTCATGTCATGCTGCACCAGCGCCACGAAGCCGATATAGACGATGGCGATCAGGGACAGCACGATCACCAGCCAGTCCAGCATGTGGGAGGCATCGGGGGTGATCGGCAGGCTGAAGCGTACGAAACCGTACCCACCCATCTTCAGCATGATGGCCGCCAGCACCACGGAGCCGGCCGTGGGTGCTTCCACGTGGGCATCGGGCAGCCAGGTGTGCACCGGGAACATGGGAATCTTGACCGCAAAGGCGATGAAAAACGCCAGGAAGATCAAAATCTGTGCGGTCATGCCCAGAGGCAGGTTGTGGAAATCCAGAATGGAGAAGCTGCCCGCCTGATAGTACATGTACAGGAAGGACACCAGCATGAACACGGAGCCGAAGAAGGTGTACAGGAAGAATTTGAGCGTGGCGTACACACGGCGCGGCCCACCCCACTTACCGATGACGATGAACATGGGAATCAGCAGCGCCTCCCAGAATACATAGAACAGCACCGCGTCCAGCGCCACGAACACACCAGTCATCAGACCCTGCATGATCAGGAAGGCGCCCATGTACTGCTCCACCCGCTCCCTGATCACCTCCCACGCGGAAGCGATGACCAGCACCTGGGTGAAGGTGGTCAGCAGCACCAGCGGCATGGACAGCCCGTCCACGCCGAGGAAGTACTGAATCTTGTAGGCGGGAATCCAGTCGAAGCGCTCGACGAACTGCATGGCGGCCGTGGTGCGGTCGAATTCGAACCACAAAGGCAGCGAAAGGAGGAACGTCACGATGGCGGTGATCAGCGACAGCCAGCGGGCCAGCGCCGGATTGTTGCGTCCGGCGAACAGCACGATGACACCCGCCACGATCGGTAGCCAGATCAGGGTACTGAGAATGGGATAGCCGACTGACATAATGTGATGTTCCTTTTCAGATTCCGTTGAGTGTGCTCGTTCTTGTCATCCAGTCCGTCACTTGATTGCCCACACCGCCCACAGCAGCAGGATCAGCAGACCGAAGATCATGGCAAAGGCGTAGTGGTACAGGTAGCCGGTCTGCATCTGGCGCCAGTTGCGCGCGGCGGCTGCCACCGTATTGGCAGTGCCGTTGACCAGCCAGCCGTCGATGAGGGTCTGGTCGATTACCTTCCAGAAGAACTCTCCGAGACGGCGGCTGCCATTGACGAAGACGATCTCGTTGAAGCGGTCGAAACCATAGCCCGCCACCAGCACGCGATAGCACGGCATGCACGCCTGCTGGATCTTCGCCGGCAGATCCGGTCGCTTCAGATACAGGAACCAGGCCGTGGCCACACCGGCGAAGGAAAGCCACACGGGTACGGACATCAGGCCATGCAGCACCATGTTGAAGGCACCATGATAGTCATGCTCGTAGATTTCGCGCAGCACGTCATGCTCCGGCAGCACGCGGATGCTGTCGGCGAAGTAGCTGCCGGAGAGCACGCCCTCGATCAGGGGCCAGCCCACCAGCACCGCCGGAATGGACAGCAGGATCAGCGGAATGGTGACCACCCTGGGCGACTCGTGAATCTCGTGGGTGCGCACGTATTCGCTTTCCGGCCCGTGGAAGACGATGAAGAACATGCGGAAGGTATAGAGCGCGGTCACGAAGACACCGGCCACCAGCAGCAGATGAGCGAAGCCTGCGCCGAACTGTTCGGATTCCGCGGTGGCCATGATGATGGAATCCTTGGAGAAGAAGCCGGAGAAGCCAGGGAAACCGATCAGCGCCAGCGCACCGATAAGCATGGTCCAGTAGGTGATCGGCATGTACTTCTTGAGTCCACCCATGTTGCGGATGTCCTGATCGTGATGCATGGCGATGATCACCGAACCGGCCGCCAAGAACAGCAGCGCCTTGAAGAAGGCGTGGGTGATGACATGGAACATGCCGGCCGCGTAGGCGGAAACCCCCAGTGCGGCGGTCATGTAGCCCAGCTGTGACAGGGTGGAATAGGCAACCACCCGCTTGATGTCGTTCTGCACCAGACCCAGCAGCCCCATCATGAAAGCGGTGATGGCACCCACCAGCAGCACCACGCTCAGGGCTACTTCAGACAGTTCATAGGCAGGCGAGAAACGCGCCACCATGAAGATACCGGCAGTCACCATGGTCGCCGCGTGAATGAGGGCGGAGATGGGCGTCGGGCCCTCCATGGATTCCGGCAGCCACACATGCAGCGGCATCTGGGCGGATTTGCCCATGGCGCCCACGAACAGCAGCAGCGTCGCAGCGGTAATCATGGACACCGGTCCCCAGCCGAAGTCGATGGTGTCATTCCTGTGCTGTTCCAGCCCGGCGAAGAACTCGGCATAGTCCACCGTGCCGAAGTAGAGCACGATCACGGCGATGCCCAGTACGAAGCCGAAATCCCCCACCCGGTTGACCAGAAAGGCCTTCAGGTTGGCCTGAATGGCGGACTCCCGCTTCATGTAGAAGCCGATCAGCAGGTAAGAAACCAGCCCCACGGCCTCCCAGCCGAAGAACAGCTGCATGAAGTTGTTGGCCAGCACCAGCGCCAGCATGGAGAACGTAAACAGCGAGATGTAGCTGAAGAAGCGCTGGTAATAGGGGTTGTCATGGGGATAGTCGGCATCGTGATCCATGTAGCCGATGGTGTAAATGTGCACCATCAGGGAGACAAAGGTCACCACCAGCATCATGGTGGCAGACAGGCTGTCCACCAGATAGCCGATCTCAAACTTGATGCCGTCACTCACCATCCAGGTGTACAGCGGTGCGTTGTAGGGTTCATGCCCCTGAATGATGAACAGCCAGAACACCCATGCAGACAGCACGGTGGAGATGGCCACACCGGCGATGGTGACGCTGTGGGCGCCCTTGCGACCGATCTGGCGACCGAACAGACCGGCGATGATCGAGCCGATCAGCGGTGCGATCAGGATGATGGTCAGAACCGTATGCAGTGTGCTCATGGATCAATTACCCCTTCAGCTCGTCCAGATCGTCCACATTGATCTGCCGGCGGTGACGGAACACCAGCACCAGAATCGCCAGACCGATGGCCGCCTCGGCTGCCGCCACGGTCAGAATGAAGAACACGAAGATCTGCCCCTGCACGTCGTTGAGGTAGTGACTGAAGGCCACCAGATTGGTGTTGACGGCCAGCAGCAGAAGCTCCACGCACATGAGGATCAGCACCAGATTCTTGCGGTTGAGGAAGATGCCGGCCATGCTGATCATGAACAGCACGGCGCCAAACACCAGATAGTCGGACAGAGCGATCATTTGGCGCCCTCCTCTTCTTCCTTGTTCTCGGGCAGGTCCGGCTCCACTTCCGCCGGCATCTTCACCATGGTCAGACGGTCCTCGGCACGCACACGCACCTGAGCGTCAATATCCTGATAGAGCGCTTCGGAGGGCGGACGGCGACGCAGCGTCAGAGCGATGGCCGCCACAATGCCGACCAGCAGCAGCACGGCCGCCAGCACGAAGGCATAGGCGTGCTGCGTGTAGAGCGGCACGGCGATCTCCTTGGTGTTGCTGTAGTCCGGGCCGTGCTCAACCGGCTTGAACTGCGCCAGCCCGAAGTGTTCCGGCCCCACGACCATGTAGATCAGGCCGAACACTACCAGCGACACCAGAACCCCGATGGGCAGATAGCGGGCGAAGCCTTCCTTCATCTCGGCCAGGTTGATGTCCAGCATCATGACCACGAACAGGAACAGCACCAGCACAGCGCCCACATAGACCAGAATCAGCACCAGACCGAGGAACTCGGCTTCGGCAAGGATCCATACTGCTGCAGTACTGACAAAGGCAAGCACCAGCCACAGGGCAGCCTTGACCGGGTTGCGCACGGTGATCACCATCAGGCCGGCAAAGGCGGCGATGGCGGCAAAGGCATAGAAGACCAGCTGTTCAAAACTCATCTCACCGTCCCTCAGCGATATTTGGCGTCCGCAGCCTTGTCCGCCGCGATCATCTGTTCATGTTTGTCGCCGAAAGCCAGCAACTTTTCCTTGGTCATGATGTTCTCACCCCGCTCCCAGAAGACATATTCGAACACGCGGGTTTCTACGATCGCATCGACCGGGCAGGCCTCCTCACAGAAGCCGCAGTAGATGCACTTGAACATGTCGATGTCATAACGCGTGGTGCGGCGGGTGCCGTCCTCGCGCTCCTCCGACTCGATGGTGATGGCATTGGCCGGGCACACCGCCTCGCACAGTTTGCAGGCGATGCAACGCTCCTCGCCGTTCTCATAGCGGCGCAGGGCGTGATGGCCGCGGAACCGGGGAGAGATGGGCGTCTTCTCCTCCGGATAGCGCACGGTGATCTTCGGCTTGAACAGATACTTGCCGGTGACCGCCAGTCCCTTGAACAGTTCGATCAGGCCGAAGGTCTTGATCCAGTGGCGAATGTTATCGGTCATCATGCTGTCCTCAGTTGAACCACGGGCCGACTTTGAAGTAATGCATCAGCATGACCACAAAGACCCAGACGATGGTCAGCGGAATGAACACCTTCCACCCCAGCCGCATCAGCTGGTCGTAGCGATAGCGCGGGAAGGTGGCACGGAACCACAGGAAGACGAACAGCAGGAACGCCACCTTGGCCGCCAGCCAGAAGAACGGCGGCACCCAGGCAAACAGCGTCTCCAGCAGCGGGATGCCTTCGAACGGAGACAGCCAGCCGCCCAGGAACATGATGGACGTCATGTAGGAGATCAGGATCATCATGGCGTATTCGGCCAGGAAGAAGACCGCGAACGCCATGCCTGAATATTCCACATGGAAGCCGGCCACGATTTCGGATTCGCCCTCGGCGATATCGAAAGGCGCCCGGTTGGTCTCCGCCACGCCGGAGATGAAATAGACCACGAACATGGGCAGCAGCGGGATCAGATACCAGTGCCAGATGCCGCCCTGCTGACCTTCCACGATCTTGGTCAGGTTCATGGTGTCCGCCACCATCAGCACCGTCACCAGCGCAAAGCCCATGGCGATCTCATAGGAGATCTTCTGCGCGGAGGAACGCAGGCCGCCCAGAAAGGCGTACTTGGAGTTGGACGCCCAGCCGGAGACCACCACGCCATAGACGGTGATGGACGCGATGGCCAGCACATAGAGCACGCCGGCGTCAATGTCGGTCACCACCCAGCCTGGTGCGAACGGCACTACCGCCCACACGGCGATGGCCGGCGCAATGGCGAGAATCGGTGCGATGAGGAACAGATAGACGTTCGACTGGGTGGGCAGCACCACCTCCTTGAACATCAGCTTGACCGCATCCGCGATGGGCTGCAGCAGGCCATAGGGGCCCACACGGTTCGGCCCCATGCGCACCTGCATGTAGGCGATCACCTTGCGCTCGGCGTAGGTGAGGTAGGCCACGGCGATCATGATGGGCAGGATGACCACCACCGCCTGGATCAGCAGCGTGATCAGCACGGCCAGCCAGTCCCACATCCATCCGGACAGCCAATGTTGCAGTGTCGCAAACATAAATCCGCTCCCGCTTCTTTAGGCTCTGACTTCGGCGCAGACGGCCGGGACAGTCAGGGTTTCGTCAATGGCGACCGGTTCGAACACCGCCCCTTCGGCCACCGCCTCATCCTGACGGTTGGGCAACTCTACACAGGTTTCTCCACAGCAGAGGACGACCTTTTCAGTCTCAAGTCGGCTGACGGTTTCGGCCACAGCGGCACCGGCCGCCTGCTGCAGCGGTTCAGCCCGACGCACGACCATGTCGGTGCTGTAGAGCGCCAGGGACGGCACGACTTCCAGTTCTCCGCCTGCCACAAAGGTGTCAGGCATGGCAATCTCGGCCCCGACCTCGGTCACTGCCTGGCGCGCCTCCTCAAGCACCTGATCGGCGTGAATATAGTCGAAGCCGTCCACATCCAGCACATTGCCCAGCACGCGCAGCACCTTCCACGCCGGCTTGGCATCGCCGGGGGCGTCGGTCACCTGCTTGAAGGACTGCCAGGTGCCGGTGGCGCTGACCAGGGTGCCGGCGGTCTCATAGGCAGTCGCGACCGGCAGCAGAATGTCGCTGTATTCCCTGGCGCGAGCATTGGCGAAGGGTGTCAGGTTGATGACCAGCTCCGCCTGCTCCAGCATCTGCACGGCCCTTTCACCCCACAGGGTGTCATATTCAGGTTCCACACCCAGGGTAATTACGGCTTTCGCCCCTTTCTCCAGCATGTCATTGAAGCTCTCGCCGGCGAAGTCCAGCGCCTGCGCGCCCATCTCATTAGCCGCCAGCGGCAGAATGTTGACGCTCGCCCCCGTCTTCTCGCCCAGCACAGCGGCCAACGCGGCCAGCTCTGCGTAATGACGGCTCATGCGCGCCACGCCACCGACGAAAATGGCGGATTTGTCCTGTTTCAGCGCCTCGGCCCAGGCATGATGCTGGTCGGTGACCGGCACATCGGACAGTCCGGCGGGAAGCTCGGCGCCTGCCGCCTTGGCTACGGCCGCCAGCTGGCGCACCATCTCGCTCGGCTTGACGATGAGCCGGTCGGCGATGTCAAAGGTGCTGGCGTAATCCATCGGATTGAGCATGTGCACCGAGGCACCGGCCAGCTGCGCCTTGCGCACGCGCAGGTTGAGCAGCGGCAGCTCATGGCGCAGATGGCTGCCCACGACCAGCACATGATTGAGCTGCTCTACCTCGTCAAGGCCCAGTTTCAGCCCCAGCGGCACTTCTACACGGAAATCCTGCTGCCGCAGACGCCATTCGCGCCGTCTGACACCCAGCGCGTCGGTCAGCTTCCTGAGCAGATACAGCTCTTCCACCGTGGCGTTGGGCGAGGCCAGCACGGCAATATCCTGCGGCGAATTCAGAAAAGGCTTCAGGCGCTCCACCACTGCCTCCAGTGCCTCCTCCCATTCGACCTCCTCCCAGCGGCCATTGCGCTTGACCATGGGCACGGTCAGACGGTCCTCGGCATAGAGGCCCGTGTAGGCGAAGCGGTCACGGTCGGAGAGCCAGACTTCGTTGATGGCTTCGTTCTCCCGCGGCACCACACGCATCACCTTGCCATGATAGGTATGCACCTCGATATTGGAGCCAAGGCTGTCGTGGGCGGCGATGGCCGGCGCAGCCTTGAGTTCCCAGGCGCGCGCCTTGTAGCGGAAAGGCTTGGAGGTCAGCGCCCCCACCGGACACAGATCGATGATGTTGCCGGAAATCTCGGAGGTGATGGACTTGCCCACGAAAGTGGTGATCTCCATCCACTCGGACCGGCCGACCGCACCCAGCTCCATCAGACCGGAAATCTCCTGCCCGAAACGCACGCAGCGGGTGCAGTGGATGCAACGGGTCATGTCGGTGGCGATCAGAGGGCCCACATCATGGTCGGGCACCACGCGCTTGGCCTCGGAATACTTGCCCACGTCGTCACCGTATTCGAAAGCCACGTCCTGCAGCTCGCACTCGCCGCCCTGGTCACAGATGGGGCAGTCCAGCGGGTGGTTGATGAGCAGGAATTCCATCACCGCCTTCTGCGCCGCCCGGGCCTTGGGCGAGCGGGTGAACACCTTCATGCCGTCGGTGACCGGCGTGGCGCAGGCCGGCAGCGCTTTGGGCGCGCCTTCCACCTCCACCAGACACATGCGGCAGTTGGCGGCGATGGACAGCTTCTTGTGGTAGCAGAAGCGGGGAATCGGGATATCCGCGCTGTCCGCCACGTCGATCAGCATGTCCCCTTCGTGGGCCTCAACAACCTGACCATTGATTTCGATCTTGATCATAAGCGGATCCCTGACCCCTTAGGCACGGTCGTAAATGCTGCAACCGTGTTCGATGTAATGACGGAATTCGTGTTCAAAGTGCTCCAGGAAACTGGCCACCGGAATGGACGCCGCATCCCCCAGACCGCAGATGACCCGGCCCATGATCTTGCCGGACACATCCTTGAGCATCTCGATGTCCTCGGGACGCCCCTTACCGGTGCGGATCCGGTGCACGACCCGGTACATCCAGCCCGTGCCCTCGCGGCACGGGGTGCACTGGCCGCAGGACTCCTCGTAGTAGAACCATGTGAGCCGCTCCAGCGCCTTCACCATGTCGGTGGTCTCATCCATGATGATGACCGAACCGGCGCCGAGGAAGGACCCCGCCTTGGCGATGGAGTCATAGTCCATGTTCATCTTCATCGCCTTCTCGGCCGGCAGCACCGCCGTGGACGAGCCCCCCGGAATCACGGCCTTGAGCTTGCGCCCCTTCCACACGCCGCCCGCCAGCGACAGCAGATCCTTGAAGGGGGTGCCCATGCGCACCTCATAGTTTCCGGGCTTCTCCACATGGCCGGAGACGGCGTAGATCTTGGTGCCACCGGCACCGGGCACGCCCAGATCGGCAAACCACTTGCCGCCCTTGGCCAGAATCATGGGAATGGAGGCGAGCGTCTCGGTGTTGTTGATCGTGGTCGGACGCCCGTAGAGACCATAACTGGCCGGAAACGGCGGCTTGAAACGGGGTTGCCCCTTCTTGCCCTCGATGGACTCGATCAGCGCGGTCTCTTCACCGCAGATATAGGCCCCCGCACCCAGATGGGTGTAGAGATCGAAGTCCCAGCCGGAACCGAGGATGTTCTTGCCAAGCAGGCCGGCCTCGTAGGCCTGCTTTACCGCGTTGTCGAAGCGCTTGTAGGGCTCCCAGAACTCACCGCGGATGTAGTTGTAACCGGCATTGGCGCCGATCACGTAGCCGGCGATCATCATGCCCTCAATCAGCTGGTGAGGGTTGTAGCGGAGAATGTCACGGTCCTTGAAAGTGCCCGGCTCACCTTCGTCGGAATTGCACAGAATGTATTTGGGACCGGGTGCATGGCGGTTCATGAAGCTCCACTTCAGCCCGGTGGGAAAACCGGCACCTCCGCGGCCACGGATGTTGGAGGTCTTGACCTCGTCGATGATCTCCTGAGGCGTCAGCTCGCCGGCCAGCACCTTTTTCCACACCTCATAGCCACCGTTGGCCATGTAGACGTCAATGTCCCACGACCGGTCCAGGTGGTTGAGGCGGTAGCAACACTCGTTCAGCGGAATCTCTGCCATAACTTACTCCAGGCTGTCCAGCAGCTCATCCAGCCGCTCACGGGTCAGATTGCCGTAGTATTCCTTGCCGATCATCGCCACCGGCGCTTCGCCGCAGGCACCCAGACACTCCACCTTCTTGATGGAGAAGCGGCCGTCGGGCGTCACCTCACCCACATCCACGCCGAGCTTCTCCTTCAGGTACTCGACCAGATCATCGGCATCCCGCAGCATGCAGGAGATGTTGGTGCACATGCAGATCTTGTGCTTGCCGACCGGCTTGTGCTCATACATGGAGTAGAAGGTGGCCACCTCATAGACGGCCATGGGCGCCATGCCGAGATAGTCGGCCACCTCATCCATCAGCTCGCGGGTCAGGTAGCCACCGTTGACCTCCTGCACGATGCGCAGCGCCGGCATCACGGCGGACTGACGCTGGTCGGCGGGATACTGGGAAATCCACCGATCGATGCGGGCCTTCACATCGCCCTTGATGACCTGATAGTTCTTCTCGCTCATCGGTCGATCTCCCCGAATACGATGTCCTGGGTTCCGATAATGGTGACCACGTCTGCAATCATGTGGCCCTTGCACATCTCGTCAAGCGAGGCCAGATGGGCGAAGCCCGGCGCCCGGATCTTGAGGCGATAGGGCTTGTTGGCACCGTCGGAAACCAGATAGATGCCGAACTCGCCCTTGGGATGCTCCACTGCTGCATAGGCCTCACCTTCCGGCACGCTGTAGCCTTCGGTGAACAGCTTGAAGTGGTGGATGAGCGCCTCCATGTTGGTCTTCATCTCCTCACGGGAGGGCGGCGTCACCTTGTGGTTCTCCGCCATCACCGGACCGGGATTCTCCCGCAGCCACTTGATGCACTGACGGATGATCTTGTTGGATTCGCGCATCTCCGCCATGCGCACCAGATAGCGGTCATAGCTGTCGCCGTTCTTGCCGACGGGAATGTCGAAATCCAGCCTGTCGTACACCTCGTAGGGCTGTTTCTTGCGCAGATCCCACGCGACACCGGAGCCACGCAGCATGGGGCCGGTAAAGCCCAGCTGCAGCGCACGCTCCGGCGATACGACACCAATGTCCACGGTGCGCTGCTTCCAGATGCGGTTGTCGGTCAGCAGCGTCTCATACTCGTCCAGATAGCCCGGGAAGCGCTCGGTGAAGGCCTCCAGAAAGTCCAGCAGGCTGCCCTCACGGGTTTCGTTCAGACGCTTCAGCTCCTTTTCGGAGCGCCACTTGGACGGCTTGTATTTGGGCATGCTGTCCGGCAGATCGCGATAGACCCCACCCGGACGGTAGTAGGTGGCGTGCAGACGGGCACCCGAGACCGCCTCGTAGCAGTCCATCAGGTCCTCACGCTCGCGGAAGGCGTAGAGGAACACCGTCATGGCGCCGATATCCAGCGCATGCGCGCCCACCCACAGCAGGTGATTGAGAATGCGGGTGATCTCGTCGAACATCACGCGGATGTACTGGGCACGTTCCGGCACCTCAATGCCCAACAGCTTTTCGATGGCCATGACATAGGCGTGCTCGTTGCACATCATGGACACGTAGTCGAGACGGTCCATGTAGCCGATGGACTGGTTGAACGGCTTGTATTCAGCCAGTTTTTCCGTGCCGCGGTGCAGCAGCCCGATATGCGGGTCGGAGCGGACGACGGTCTCACCGTCCAGCTCGAGAATCAGACGCAGAACGCCGTGCGCCGAGGGGTGCTGAGGACCGAAGTTGAGCGTGTAGTTCTTGATTTCTGCCATCTGTCGTCACCCCTGCTCAGCAAAACCTTCGTCACGAATGACCCGCGGCACGTTGACACGGTTTTCGATGGAAACCGGCTCGTAGACGCAGCGGCCCTGCTCCGGGTCGTAACGCATCTCCACATGACCGGTCAGCGGAAAATCCTTGCGCAGCGGATGACCGACAAAGCCATAGTCCGTCAGAATGCGGCGCAGATCCGGATGCCCGCGGAAGATGATGCCGAAAAGGTCGAACGCCTCACGCTCGAACCAGTTGGCACAGTTCCATACATCCACGACGGAATCGATGGTCGGCTGCGCCGTGTTTTCGATGAAGGCGCGCACGCGGATGCGACGGTTGTCAGCAACCGAGAGCAGATGCATCACCACCGCAAAACGGCGCGGCATGTCCAGCGGCAGCTCGCTGACCTGCTCCTCGAAATCGAACACGCCCCGGCTGAAGCCCTCATTGGGGGCGTCCAGCGTCTCCCAGTTGGTGCG
>NZ_WFYD01000012.1 GCF_015490265.1 Sulfurivirga sp.
ATGGCAAAGGAAAAGTTTGAACGCACGAAGCCGCACGTAAACGTGGGCACCATTGGGCACGTAGACCACGGCAAGACCACCCTGACAGCAGCGTTGACCATCGTTCAGGGCAAGAAGTTCGGTGGCGAAGCCAAGGCCTACGACCAGATCGACAACGCCCCTGAAGAGCGTGCGCGTGGTATCACCATCTCCACTGCCCACGTAGAGTACGAATCAGAAAACCGTCACTACGCCCACGTAGACTGCCCCGGACACGCAGACTACGTCAAGAACATGATCACCGGTGCGGCCCAGATGGACGGCGCCATCCTGGTTGTTTCTGCTGCTGACGGCCCGATGCCCCAGACTCGCGAGCACATCCTGCTCTCCCGTCAGGTGGGTGTGCCCTACATCGTCGTCTACCTCAACAAGGCCGACATGGTTGACGACGAAGAACTGCTCGAACTGGTCGAAATGGAAGTTCGTGAACTGCTCAACGAATACGACTTCCCCGGTGACGACGTCCCTGTCATCATCGGCTCCGCGCTCAAGGCCATTGAAGGCGACCAGTCCGAAATCGGCGAACCGTCCATCCAGCGTCTGATCGAAGCCATGGACGAATACATCCCCACGCCCGAGCGTGACACCGACAAGCCGTTCCTCATGCCCATCGAGGACGTCTTCTCCATCCAGGGTCGTGGTACCGTCGTAACCGGTCGTATCGAAACCGGTGTGGTCAAGGTGGGTGACGAAGTTGAAATCGTCGGCATCCGACCCACCCAGAAGACCACCGTTACCGGTGTCGAAATGTTCCGCAAGCTGCTGGACGAAGGTGTGGCCGGTGACAACGTCGGCGTCCTGCTGCGCGGCACCAAGCGCGAAGAAGTCGAGCGCGGCCAGGTGCTGGCAGCCCCCGGCACCATCAACCCCCACACCAAGTTCGAAGCCGAAGTCTACGTCCTGACCAAGGAAGAAGGTGGTCGTCACACGCCCTTCTTCAACGGCTATCGTCCGCAGTTCTACTTCCGCACCACCGACGTCACTGGCGAATGTCAGCTGCCCGAAGGTGTGGAAATGGTCATGCCTGGCGACAACGTACAGATGACCGTTGAACTGATTGCACCGATCGCCATGGACGAAGGTCTGCGTTTTGCGATCCGCGAAGGCGGTCGCACAGTCGGCGCAGGCGTGGTTTCTAAGGTGATTGAGTAAGCCTGATACGACTGTTGATTTGTCCGGCTTGCCCGGATATAATTCGCAGTCCTGATTAGCAGCGGCTTGGCCGCTGCTTTTGTTTTCATATAACACGAAGAGTCGAGTTATGGCTGCACAAAACATTCGCATTCGACTGAAGGCTTTTGATCATCGCCTGATCGATCAGTCCGCGAAGGAGATTACGGAGACGGCCAAGAAGACGGGTGCCCAGGTGCGGGGTCCCATTCCGCTGCCGACCCGTAAGGAGCGTTACACCGTTCTTATCTCTCCTCACGTGAACAAGGATGCACGTGACCAGTATGAGATCCGCACGCATAAGCGTCTGCTGGATATTGTCGATCCGACTGACAAGACCGTGGATGCGCTGATGAAGCTGGATCTGGCAGCTGGTGTGGACGTCAAGATCGAGCTGCGCTGATCATTTACTGGCCGGTCGTCAATCGTAACGATCGGTGACTGATAATAACGAGGAAATTAATTATGACTATCGGAGTCGTCGGTAAAAAAATCGGTATGACTCGCGTGTTCACTGAGGACGGCACCTCCGTTCCGGTGACCGTGATTCAGGTTGAGCCGAACCGTGTTACTCAGATCAAGACCCCGGAAAAGGATGGCTATGCTGCCATTCAGGTGACCACAGGTAAAAAGCATCCCGGCCGGGTCAACAAGCCTATGGCGGGACACTTTGCCAAAGCTGGCACTGAGGCGGGAGTTGGTCTCTGGGAGTTTCGTGTCGAAGGTGATGAATCTCTGGATGGCGTCGAGCTGGGCAGCGAGATCACTGTTGAGGTGTTGTCCGACGTCAAGAAGGTTGATGTCACCGGCATTACCAAGGGTAAGGGTTTTCAAGGTGGTGTAAAACGCCACAACTTCCGCACGCAGGATGCCAGTCACGGTAACTCGCTCTCTCACCGTGCACCGGGTTCCATTGGCCAGAACCAGACCCCGGGTCGTGTATTCAAGGGCAAGAAGATGGCTGGTCACATGGGGGCCGAGCGTCAGACTACGCTGAACTTGGAAGTGGTTCGTGTTGATGTGGAAGATGGCCTGATTCTGGTCAAAGGTGCCGTCCCCGGCGCCAACGGCGGTATGGTCGTTGTACGCAAGGCAGTCAAGGGGTGAGAGACATGGATATCAAACTGATTGATGCGAATACTGGTGACGCTGCGGGGACCGTTGCGGTTGATGATGCAGTGTTTGCTGCGGCATTCAATGAGCCCCTTGTTCATCAGGTCGTGACAGCATACATGGCAAAGTCCCGTGCAGGAACCAAGGCTCAGAAAAGCCGTTCCGAGGTGAGCGGTGGGGGTGCCAAGCCCTGGCGTCAGAAGGGGACAGGCCGCGCGCGCGCCGGTTCTATCCGAAGCCCCATCTGGGTAGGAGGCGGCCGCGCTTTTCCGAACAAGCCACGCAGCTACGAGCAGAAGGTGAATCGCAAGATGTACCGTGCGGCCATGCGCTCCATTCTTTCCGAGCTGGTACGTAGCGGCCGTCTGGTTGTTGTGGATGATTTCAAGCTGGACGCACCCAAAACCAAGCAGTTCGTCAGCAAGATGAAGCAGCTGGGCCTGCAAGACGCGCTGGTTGTCACAGAAGGTTTTGACGAGAACCTGTATCTGGCGTCTCGCAATCTTTACAACGCTGATGCAACGGATGTGAATGGTGTGGACCCCGTCAGCCTGATCGGCTATGAAACCGTCGTGCTGACCCAGGGTGCGCTCAAGCAGCTCGAGGAGAAACTGGCATGAATCAGGAGCGTATCTACCAAGTACTGCTGGCGCCGCACATTTCCGAGAAGAGTGCACTGCTGGCCGACAAGGCTGATCAGTATGTGTTTCGGGTCGCGGCCGATGCGACCAAGCCTGAAATCAAGGCGGCGGTTGAGCAGTTGTTCGATGTAAAGGTCAAGTCGGTCAATGTGATCAATATCCGCGGTAAGCAGAAGTTTTTCCGCGGCCGTCCGGGGCGTCGCAATGGCGTGCGCAAGGCGATTGTCCGCCTCATGCCCGGTCAGGAAATCGACGTCATTGGCGCTGAGTAAGGAGTTTCAAAATGGCTATTGTAAAAAAAGCTAAGCCGACTTCTCCTGGCCGTCGCTTTGTTGTGACAGTCGTGGAGCCTGCGCTTTACAAGGGCAAGCCCTATGAGCCTCTGCTGGAGCCCAAGCGCAAGACAGGCGGCCGTAACAACAAGGGTCGTATTACCGTTCGTCACCGTGGGGGTGGCCACAAGCAGCACTATCGTCTGATCGATTTCAAGCGCAACAAGGATGGTGTCCCCGGGGTGGTTGAGCGGCTCGAATATGATCCCAACCGTACCGCACACATCGCGTTGATCAAGTACGCCGATGGCGAGCGTCGCTACATTCTGGCTGCCAAGAATCTGAAGGCGGGCGATGAGGTGCTGTCTGGTGACGAGGCGCCGATCAAGGTTGGTAACGCGCTTCCATTGCGCAATATCCCCGTAGGTACTGTAGTGCACGCCGTTGAATTGCGCCCTGGCAAGGGTGCGCAGCTGGCACGCAGCGCCGGGGCTTCGGCGCAGCTTGTGGGCAAGGAAGGCAAGTATGTGCTGCTCCGTCTCCGCTCTGGCGAGATGCGCAAGGTTCTGGCCGAGTGCCGTGCCACGATTGGCGAGGTGGGCAATTCCGAGCACAACCTGCGCAAATTGGGCAAGGCGGGCGCCAAGCGCTGGCGCGGTATCCGCCCGACTGTGCGCGGTGTTGCCATGAACCCTGTTGACCACCCGCATGGTGGTGGTGAAGGCCGTACTTCCGGTGGCCGTCACCCGGTAACCCCCTGGGGTGTGCCGACCAAAGGCAAGAAGACTCGCAAGAACAAGCGTACGGACAAGATGATCGTTCGTCGCCGCAATGCTAAGTAAGGAAGGACACTATGCCACGTTCAGTTAAAAAAGGCCCTTTTGTTGATCATCACCTGATGAAGAAGGTGGTGCAGGCGCAAGAATCTGGCGATAAGCGTCCGATCAAGACCTGGTCACGTCGCTCCATGATCGTGCCCGAGATGATCGGTCTGACCATCGCCGTTCACAACGGGCGCGAGCATATTCCGGTCTACATTTCCGAGAATATGGTTGGCCACAAGCTGGGTGAGTTCTCCATGACGCGCACATTCCGCGGTCATGCAGCCGACAAGAAAGCCAAGAAGAAGTAAGGAGTGAATGCCATGCAAGTCAGTGCAACACATCGTTTTGCTCGCATCTCTCCGCAAAAGGCGCGTCTGGTTGCAGACCTGATCCGCGGCAAGAGTGCTGAAGAAGCAGTCAATATTCTGGCATTCAGCAATCAGAAGGCGGCCAAGCTCTTCTACAAGGTGCTGCAGAGTGCCATCTCCAATGCGGAGAACAATGAGGGTGCCGACATTGATGAACTGAAGGTGACCGCGGCCTATGTCAACGAGGGGCCGCGTCTGAAGCGTCTGCGTGCTCGCGCCAAAGGGCGTGCAAATCGCATTCTCAAGCGCACCAGTCATCTGACCGTCACCGTTGGTGACAAGTAAGGAGAATCGAGATGGGACAGAAAGTACATCCGGTCGGCATCCGTCTGGGCATTACCAAGGACTGGAATGCACGCTGGTATGCCGACAGCAAGCAGTTTGCCGATTATCTGCTGAGCGACTTTGAAATTCGCAGCTATATCATGAAAAAGCTGGCTCATGCTAATGTGAGCAAGGTTCACATTGAGCGTGTGGCCAACGGTCTGCGCCTGACGATCTTTACTGCCCGTCCCGGGGTGGTAATCGGCAAGAAGGGTGAGGATATCGAAAAGCTCAAGGCTGAGATTTCCGCCCTGACAGGCATGCCGGTCAATATCGACATCTATGAAATCAAGAAGCCGGAGCTGGACGCCAAGCTGGTTGCTGATAGCATCGCCCAGCAGCTTGAAAAACGCATCATGTTCCGCCGTGCCATGAAGCGCGCGGTGGGCAACGCCATGCGTCTTGGTGCCGAAGGAATCAAGGTGATGGTGTCCGGCCGCCTTAACGGTGCTGAAATCGCCCGGACCGAATGGTACAGGGAAGGCCGTGTGCCGCTGCACACCTTCCGTGCGGATATCGATTACGCCACCTCCGAGGCTGATACCACTTACGGCAAGATCGGTGTCAAGGTCTGGATCTTCAAGGGTGAGCGTCTTGGCAAGCTGCCGCTGGACCTGCACAAGCCCGAGTCCGGCAATCGCCGTGATCAGAAAGGCCGCAAGAAAGGTCGCAGATAAGAGGAATTTGCCATGTTGATGCCAAAACGTACCAAATATCGCAAGGTCCAGAAGGGCCGCAACCGTGGCCTGGCTCAGGCGGGCAACAAGGTCAGCTTCGGTGAATACGGGCTGAAGGCGCTGGAGCGTGGTCGTATTACTTCCCGGCAGATTGAGGCGGCGCGCCGTGCCATGACGCGTCACGTCCGCCGGGGCGCCAAGATCTGGATTCGTATCTTCCCGGACAAGCCCATTACCCAGAAGCCCTTGGAGGTGCGTATGGGTAAAGGTAAGGGTAGTGTTGAATACTGGGTGGCCGAAGTCCAGCCTGGCCGAGTCATGTTCGAGATGCAGGGGGTAGATGAAAGTGTTGCCCGTCGTGCATTCGAGCTGGCTGCTGCCAAGCTGCCGGTCAAGAGTCAGTTCGTAATTAGGTCGGTGATGTGATGATGGACGCTAAGACCCTGAGAGAGAAGAGTGTCGATGAGCTTAAGTCGGTCCTGCAGGATTTGCGCAAGAACCAGTTCAATCTGCGCATGCAGCATGCGACAGGTCAGCTCCAGAACACTGCAGAGCTGCGCAAGGTTCGCCGCAGCATTGCACGGGTAAAAACTCTCATTCGTGAAAAGCTTGAGGCCTGATCTATGACACAGGAAAGCAAAGCCCGCACAGTCAAGGGTGTGGTGGTCTCCAACGGTATGGACAAGTCAATTGTCGTGCGCGTTGACCGCTATGTGAAGCACCCCAAGTATAAGAAGTTCGTGCGCAAATCCACCAAACTGATGGCGCATGATGAAGACAACGCATGCCAGGTGGGTGATACGGTGACAATCGTTGAAAGCCGTCCGATTTCCAAGCACAAGCGTTGGAAGCTGGTAGAGATCAACGAGCGCGCTGCTCGCTAAATTAAACGCAGCAACAATCCGGCAATCCGCTCCGCTTCTTTGGTCAAGCCTGTCTATGGTGACAGGGACTGGCCAAATTAGCGGTTTTGGTGTATGATTGCCTGTTTTCAAACCGCGGTTTTGGATGGAGTGCCGCCATGATTCAGATGCAGACAATTCTGGATGTCGCTGACAACAGTGGAGCGAAGAAGGTCCAGTGTATCAAGGTGCTTGGAGGTTCCAAGCGCCGTTATGCGAGCGTGGGAGACATCATCAAGGTTTCCGTTAAGGAAGCTGCCCCGCGCGGTCGCGTAAAGAAAGGTGATGTATATAACGCCGTCGTCGTGCGTACGGCGAAGGGGATTCGCCGCCCGGACGGCTCCAAGATTCGTTTTGACGGTAATGCTGCCGTGCTGCTCAACCAGAAACTGGAGCCCATCGGTACGCGCATCTTCGGCCCGGTAACCCGTGAGCTGCGCGGTGACCGGTTCATGAAGATCGTGTCTCTGGCGCCTGAAGTGCTATAAGGAAGGACAGTTATGAATCGCTTGAAGAAAGGTGATGAGGTCGTAGTCATTGCCGGCAAGGACAAAGGAAAGCGTGGCACGGTCTCTCGTGTGCTGAAGAACGGTCGCGTTGTCGTTGACGGCATCAATCTGGCCAAGAAGCATGTGAAGCCGAACCCCATGACCGGTGAACAGGGGGGTATTGTCAGCAAGGAGATGCCGATTCACGCATCCAATGTCATGCTGTTCAATCCCGAAACCGGGAAAGGGGACCGTATCGGCTACCGTTTCGAGGATGGCAAGAAGGTACGCTACTTCAAGTCCACCGGCAAGGCCGTTGACGCATAAGGATTGAGAAATGGCGAGACTTAAACAGTACTACCGTGAAGAAGTTCTGCCCAAGCTGATGGAGCGCTTCGGCTACAAGTCGCCCATGCAGGCGCCGCGCCTGGTCAAGATTACGCTCAATATGGGTGTGGGTGAAGCGCTGGGTGACAAGAAGATTCTGGACAATGCCATGGAAGACATGGCGGCCATTGCAGGTCAGAAGCCTGTCAAGACCTTGGCTCGCAAGTCCGTAGCCGGCTTCAAGCTGCGCGAAGGCTGGCCCATTGGCTGCAAGGTGACGCTGCGTGGCGATCGGATGTATGAATTCCTTGATCGTCTGATCAATATTGCTCTGCCGCGTGTGCGTGACTTCCGCGGCGTTTCACCGAAGTCCTTTGATGGGCGGGGCAATTTCAACATGGGTGTTCGCGAACAGATCATTTTCCCCGAGATCGAATTCGAGAAGGTGGATGCGATTCGCGGCATGGATATCAGCATTACCACGACCGCCGAAACCGATGAAGAGGCGCGGGCACTGCTGGAATCCTTCAATTTCCCCTTTAAGAAGTAAGGTGCGATATGGCCAAGAAATCGATGATTGCGCGTGAACAGAAGCGCATCAAGACAGTGCAGAAATACGCGGAGAAGCGTGCGCGGCTGAAGGCGATTGCCAAGGACATGTCGCGCCCGTTTGAGGAGCGCATGGCGGCGCTACAGGCGCTTAACAAGCTGCCTCGCAATGCTTCGCCCGTGCGTGTACAGCGACGCTGCAGAATTACCGGGCGTCCGCACGCCGTTTACAGAAAGTTCGGACTTTCCCGCAACATGATCCGCCAGTTGGGTATGCAGGGTGATATTCCCGGACTGAAGAAATCAAGCTGGTAAGGGACAGAAATTATGAGCATGTCAGATCCTATTGCGGATATGTTGACCCGCATTCGCAACGCGCAGATGGCGGGTCATGAGCAGGTGGTTGTCACCGGCTCCAAGATGAAGAAGGCGTTGCTGGATGTTATGGCCCAGGAAGGCTACATCAACGGCTATGACGAAAAAGTCGAAGGTGGCAAGAGCGAGCTGGTAGTACATCTCAAGTATTATCAGGGCAAGCCTGTCATCGAGCAGATCAAGCGTGTAAGCCGTCCCGGACTGCGTGTCTACAAGAAGAAAGACGAGCTTCCCAAGGTAATGGGCGGTCTGGGCATTGCAATCGTATCCACATCCAAAGGTGTGATGACCGACCACCAGGCACGCAAGGCTGGCCTGGGTGGCGAGGTTGTCTGCACCGTGGCCTAAGGAGAGAGATAATGTCACGTATTGCAAAATCTCCCGTCTCCGTTCCTGCTGGAGTCGATGTGACGATTGACGGCCAGACGGTTACGGTCAAGGGTCCCAAGGCAACATTGACGCGCACATTCAATGATGCCGTAGAGATTACTCGGGAAGGCGACGAGATCCGTTTCGCGGCCCGGGAAGGCTACTCAGATGGTTGGGCCCAGGCAGGAACGGCCCGTGCGCTGGTGAACAATATGGTCATCGGTGTGACTGAGGGCTTTGAGAAAAAGCTCCAGCTGGTGGGTGTAGGCTATCGTGCTCAGGCCCAGGGCAAGTCGATCAATCTGACCCTGGGATTCTCACACCCTGTCGTCCATGAGCTGCCGGAAGGGGTTACGGCCGAAACGCCGTCTCAGACCGAAATTGTCATCCGTGGTGCAGACAAGCAGCTGGTCGGACAGGTGGCAGCGGAAATTCGTGCCTATCGTCCCCCGGAGCCCTACAAGGGCAAGGGCGTCAAGTATGCCGACGAGCGCATCCTGCGTAAGGAAGCGAAGAAGAAATAAGCTTGAGGGTTTAGGAAAATGGATAAGAAAAAGGCTCGACTGCGTCGTGCTCGAAAGACCCGCGCCCATGTCAAGCGTCTTGGCATGCCGCGCCTGACGGTGCATCGTACTCCGCGTCATATTTACGCGCAGGTGATTTCCGCTGACGGGGCAACTGTAGTAGCTGCTGCAAGCACTGTTCAGCCTGATGTCAAGGCGCAGGTCAAGTCCACTGGCAACAAGGACGCTGCCGCGGTTGTGGGCAGGATTGTTGCCGAGAAGGCCAAGGCGGCCGGTGTGACCAAGGTGGCTTTTGACCGCTCCGGCTTCAAATACCACGGCAGGGTTCAAGTGCTGGCCGATGCAGCCCGTGAAAACGGACTCGAATTCTAAGGAAGGTGTGATATGGCTTCACATGAAATGCAGGACAATCAGGAACAGCTGATTGAAAAGCTTGTCTCGGTTCGCCGGGTGGCAAAAGTGGTCAAAGGTGGCCGCGTTTTCGGATTTTCTGCCCTGTGCGTTGTTGGTGACGGAAACGGTCGGGTAGGTTACGCCAACGCCAAAGCGGCCGAGGTTCCGGTTGCGATTAAAAAGGCAATGGAGAAGGCTCGTCGCAACATGCGCAAGGTTCATCTGAACAATGGAACCGTCTACTACCCGATCAACTACAAGCAGGGCGCTGCCAACATTATCATGCTGCCTGCATCCGAGGGTACGGGTGTCATTGCAGGAGGTGCGATGCGTGCCGTGCTGGAGGCCGCAGGGGTGAAGAACGTTCTGGCCAAGTGTGTCGGCACGACTCGTCCGGTGAACGTCGTTCGTGCTACAGCAGACGCACTTGCTTCCATGAGCAGCCCTGAAGAAGTTGCGGCCAAGCGTGGCAAGACCATAGAAGAGATCATGGGTGAGTAATCATGGCTGACAAGAAAATCAAGGTAACACTGGTCAAGAGTCTCATTGGTCGCCTGCCCAAACACAAAGCCTGTGTGAACGGCCTGGGTCTGCGCAAGATCAATCAGACCGTGGAGGTGCTGGACACACCCGCAAATCGGGGCATGATCAACAAGGTAGCCTATCTGCTGAAGGTAGAGGAAGCTTAAGATGCGATTGAATACACTGAAACCTGCTGAAGGTGCCAAAAAGGCCAGAAAACGCGTTGGCCGTGGTCCTGGTTCCGGACTCGGCAAGATGGGTGGCCGGGGCCATAAGGGTCAGAAGTCCCGTTCTGGCGGCTATCATAAGGTTGGCTTTGAAGGCGGGCAGATGCCCATTCAGCGCCGACTGCCCAAGTTCGGCTTCACCTCCCGTAAGTCGCTCCGTCGTGCTGAGGTGCGTCTGAGCGAGCTGAACAAGGTGGAAGGCGATGTGATTGATCTGGCTGCGCTCAAGGCTGCTGACGTGATCAGTGGCAAAGTGGCGGAGGTCAAGATCATTCTGTCTGGAGAAATTACCCGGCCGGTGACAGTTGTAGGCATCAGCTGCACCAAGGGTGCCCGCGCGGCCATTGAAGCAGCTGGCGGCAAAGTGGAAGCCTGATGGCCATGCAACCTTCCCTTGACAGCGGACAGGCCAAGGCGGTCAGTGAGCTGATGTATCGCATCTGGTTCGTGCTGGGTGCGATCATCGTTTTCCGTTTTGGCGCTCATGTGCCGGTACCCGGTATCGATGCTGCTGCGCTTGCTGCGCTGTTCGAGCAGCAGAAAGGGACGATTCTGTCCATGTTCAACATGTTTTCCGGTGGCGCTCTTCAGCGATTCTCGGTTTTCGCGCTCGGAATCATGCCGTATATTTCTGCTGCAATCATCGTCCAGCTGATGAGTCATATCTCGCCGACCATGTCGCAGTGGCGCAAGGAAGGTGAGGCCGGCAAGCGCAAGCTGACCAAGTACACACGTATCGGTACGGTCGTTCTGGCCACATTTCAGGGACTGGGCATTGCCGTTGCGCTCGAATCACAGAGCATCGGCGGTCATGGTGTCGTTATCGATCCCGGGCTGACCTTCAAGGTCATTGCGGTTTCGACACTGGTGGCAGGCACGGTCTTTCTGATGTGGCTGGGTGAGCAGATCACCGAACGTGGGCTCGGTAATGGCATCTCCATCATCATCTTTGCGGGGATCGTTGCCGGTCTGCCTGCAGCCCTTGGCGGCACGCTGGAGCAGGTGCGCACCGGATCCATCCACGTGATCAGTCTGTTTGTGCTGCTTGCGCTGGTCATTGCAGTCACGGCATTTGTGGTCTTCATGGAGCGAGCGCAGCGACGCATTCCCATTCAGTACGCCCAGCAGATGCGAGGACGGCGCATGTATGGCGGCCGGCAGGAAGGTTTTCTACCGTTGAAAATCAATATGGCGGGCGTGATTCCGCCGATCTTCGCCTCAAGCATCATTCTGTTTCCGGCGACGATCGCAGGCTGGTTCGGCAGCAGTGAAGGAATGGGTTGGCTCAAGGATCTGGCCACGACGCTTTCACCTGGTCAGCCTCTTTATGTGCTGCTGTATGCACTTGCCATCATCTTTTTCTGCTTTTTCTATACGGCGATCGTGTTCGATCCTCGTGAGACGGCAGAAAACCTGCGCAAGTCGGGGGCGTTCATTCCCGGCATGCGCCCCGGTGAGGCGACCGCCCGTTACATCAACAAGGTCATGGAGCGTCTGACCCTTGCAGGAGCGCTCTATATCACAGCGGTCTGCCTGCTGCCGGAGTTTCTCATTCTCTACTGGAATGTTCCCTTCTATTTCGGTGGAACATCACTGCTCATCATTGTTGTGGTCGTGATGGATTTCATGACCCAGGTGCAGGCACAGCTGATGAGCAGCCAGTACGAAAGCATGATGAAGAAGGCAAAGCTAAATCGTTGATTTGGAGTGGCTGAGGAGCGTCGGTTCGGTTATAATCGCGCGTTTCTCAGGATTTGAGATTTATTAGGAGAGTAGCAAGATGGCACGTATTGCCGGCGTAAACTTGCCCCTGAACAAGCATGTGGTGATCGGACTGCAGGCTATTTACGGCATTGGTCCGACCCTGTCCAAGAAGATCTGCGAGGCTGTCAAGCTGGATCCCACCACGAAGGTGCGTGATCTGACCGAAGACCAGCTTGCCGCCCTGCGTGAAGAGATCAGCAACTACAAGATTGAAGGCGACCTGCGCCGTGAGATTTCCATGAACATCAAGCGTCTGATGGACATGGGCTGCTATCGCGGCATCCGCCACCGCCGTAATCTGCCCGTCCGCGGGCAGCGCACGAAAACCAATGCGCGCACCCGCAAGGGTCCCCGCAAGCCGATCAAGAAATGACAGGTGAGTTGAGATATGGCTAAAGGAAAGAAAAACGCTCCCAAGAAAAAGATCAAGCAGGTCGTGACCGATGGTGTCGCGCATGTCCACGCTTCCTTCAACAATACGATCGTGACCATTACTGATCGCTCCGGCAATACCCTGTGCTGGGCAACTGCAGGTGGAAGCGGCTTCCGCGGCTCACGCAAGAGCACGCCCTTTGCTGCCCAAGTGGCAGCCGAGCGCGCCGGCGAGATGGCCAAGGAGTTTGGCATGAAGAATCTGGAGGTCAAGGTCAAGGGTCCCGGTCCGGGGCGTGAGTCTGCCGTACGCGGCCTGCATGCGGCCGGTTTCAAGATTACTGCTATTGCCGATGTGACGCCGATTCCGCACAACGGCTGTCGCCCGCCGAAGAAGCGTCGAGTGTAAGGGGAACAGAAGATGGCAAGATATATTGGTCCCAAGTGCAAACTGATGCGCCGCGAAGGAACCGACCTGTTCCTGAAGAGCGGCATCCGTTCTATCGAGTCCAAGTGCAAGATTGACCAGCCGCCGGGCGTTCATGGTGCGCGTCGCGGTCGTGTGAGTGAATACAGCCTGCAGCTGCGTGAAAAGCAGAAGGTCCGTCGTATCTACGGTGTTCTCGAGAAGCAGTTCCGCCGCTATTACAAGGAGGCGGATCGCCGCAAGGGTTCCACTGGTGTCAATCTGCTTCAGCTGCTGGAACAGCGCCTGGACAATGTGGTGTATCGCATGGGCTTTGCATCTACCCGTGCAGAAGCTCGCCAGCTGGTTTCCCACAAGGCCATTGCCGTTAACGGTCGCACGGTAAACATCCCTTCCTACCAGGTGCAGCCGGGCGATGTGGTTTCCGTGCGTGAAAAGGCGCGCAACCAGGCGCGCATTGCAACCGCCATGGAGATTCATCAGCAGCGTGGTTTGCCTCAGTGGGTTGAAGTGGATCCCAAGAAGTTCGAAGGGGTTTTCAAGGCTGTGCCGGATCGCTCCGATCTGTCTGCCGACATTCAGGAAAACCTGATCGTGGAGCTGTACTCCAAGTAACCCCTAAACGGAGACAATCCGATGCAACAGTTTCTGGAGCAAATGCTGACACCCAGCTTGGTGGACGTCAAGCGCTACAGCGATACACACAGCCGCGTCGTGCTGGAGCCCATGGAGCGTGGCTACGGACACACGCTGGGGAACGCACTACGCCGCATTCTGCTTTCTTCAATGCCCGGTGCGGCCATCACGGAGGTGCAGATCGACGGCGTTGTGCATGAATACTCGGCCATTGAAGGCGTGCGCGAGGATGTCCTCGAAATTCTTCTCAACCTGAAGGATGTGGCCATCAAGCTGGGCACGGCTGACGAGGTTGAGCTGACCCTGAGCAAGGAAGGTCCCGGGGTGGTTACTGCCGGTGACATTCAGCTGACACACGATGTGGAGGTGGTCAACACCGACCATGTCATCGCGCATCTGAGTGAAGGCGCCAAGCTGAACATGCGCATGAAGGTGGAAAAGGGTGTCGGCTACCGTCAGGCAGCGCTTGCCGACGACAGCCACATCGGCGTACTGCGTCTGGACGCGGTTTTCAGCCCGATCCGCAATGTCAGCTATGAAGTCGAAGCTGCCCGCGTCGAGCAGCGTACTGACCTGGATAAGCTGATCATTGACGTAGAGACCAACGGCACCATTGATCCCGAAGACGCCATCAAGCTGGCGGCGACCATCCTGAGCCATCAGCTGAGCGCCTTTGTTGACATGAAGCTGCAGAAGAAGGCTGAGCCCGAGCCGGTCGAAGAACCGGATATCGATCCCATCTTCCTGCAGCCGGTTGATGATCTGGAGCTGACTGTGCGTTCAGCCAACTGCCTGAAAGCTGAGCACATCTACTACATTGGAGATCTGGTCCAGCGCACCGAACAGAGCCTGCTGAAGACGCCCAATCTGGGCAAGAAGTCCCTGCAGGAGATCAAGGACGTTCTGGCGCAGCGTGGACTGAGTCTTGGAACCAAGCTGGACAACTGGCCGCCGGCCAGCCTGGCCAATGCCGGCAATGAGTCCGCTTAAAGCTATAAGGAATTGAGTCATGCGTCATCGTAAGAGTGGTCGTAAGTTCAATCGTACCAGCGCGCATCGCAAGGCCATGTTCAAGAACATGGCAGCGTCGCTGTTCGAGCATGAAATCATTCGTACAACCCTGCCCAAGGCCAAGGAACTGCGCCGCCACGCGGAGCCGCTCATTACCCTGGCCAAGGAAGACACGGTTGCCAACCGTCGGCTGGCATTTGCCCGGCTGGGCAACAACAGCCGCGCACGCGGTGTAGTGACCAAGCTGTTCGAGGAACTGGGTCCGCGCTACAAGAACCGCAATGGCGGTTACCTGCGCATTCTCAAGTGCGGCTATCGTCCCGGCGACAATGCGCCCATGGCGTATGTCGAGCTGGTGGACCGACCGGTTGTCGAGGACACAGCCGAGTCAGCTGAGGAAGCAGCTGAGTAAGTCTTACATCGAAGCCGGCATAAGCCGGCTTCGTTCTTTCTTATGCCCCGTCTTTTTGATACCCACATCCACTTGTTCCGCATTGTCGATGCGGCGGGCTGTCTGGCCCGTTTCAACGCATTTTCACTTTCGATTGCTCCTGATGACTGGTCCGGCCAGCTTTCTCTTGCCGAAAGCCATGGCGCGTTGGGGCTTCATGTGGGACTGGGCCTGCATCCCTGGCAGATACATACCATCGCTGAAACGTGGGAGACGCATGTGAAGATGCTTGAAACGCATCTTTTGCATAGAGCATATCTGCAGGTCGGTGAAGTCGGTCTGGATTTCGATCGTCGCACGCCAGCAGAGCCAGCGTTGCAGAAACAGGTATTCGAGCGTCTGCTGGATGTGGCTCATCGTTATGACCGTGCCGTGAGCGTGCATGTGCGCAAGGCTTATGATGAGGCGCTGGCCATAATGCGTAATTTTCCCGGGCTGCGCATTTTTCTTCATGGCTTTGGTGGCGGTGCGCAGGTGGCAGAGCGCTATCTGGACCACCTGAACTGTGTTATCGGTGTCAATGGCGTTGTCGTGCGGGAGAACGCCCGCCGTTACCATGCCATGGTGCGTGCTGTGGGGTTGGCGCATCTCGTTCTGGAGACCGACGGCCCGTTCGTGAACCTCCCGGGACGGGCCCGATTCTCTTGTGAGGATATCGAGACGGTGTGCTCAACCGTTGCGCGGCTTCTGGATGTGCCGCCGGAACAGGTCGCGGCAAGGACTCGAGAAAATGCCTTGAGGATGCTGAATGATACTCGATGATCCGCTGTTCGAACGTAGTCGACTGGTCTTTGATGACGCACAGCTTGTACGACTGACCAATGCACGGGTGCTGCTGGCCGGCGTGGGAGGCGTGGGTGGCTTTGTGGCTGAGGCACTGGCTCGGGCCGGGGTGGGACAGCTGGTGCTGGTCGATCATGACAGGGTGGCGTCTTCCAACCTGAACCGGCAGATCGTGGCGCTCCATTCCACGCTGGGCCAGCCCAAGGTCGAGGTCATGGCCCGTCGCATTGCGGATATCAATCCGCTGGCGCAGGTGGATGTTCGCTGCGCCTTTCTGGCTCCTGAGGCCATGCCGGTGCTTGTGGCTGAAGGTTTTGATGTGGTGGTGGATGCCATCGACAGTCTCAACTGCAAGGCGGCGCTGGTAGAGACTGCATGGAAGGCTGGCGTGCCTGTCTTCAGCAGCATGGGGGCGGGTCGGAGAACGGATCCATCAAAGGTTCGCATCGCCGACCTGATGGATACGCACGGCTGCGGGCTGGCACGGCAGATGCGCCAACGGCTGCGCAAGCGAGGCGTCGGTCGAGGGGTCACCGTGGTCTTTTCCGAGGAGCTGCCTGCGCCTCCGGGGCCTTATGAGGAAATTGAAGGCGCCAGAGGCCGGGTGGTCAATGGCACGGCCAGTTACATGCCGGGGCTGTTCGGCCTGATGCTGGCCGGTGCCGTCATTCGGCATCTGGCGGGTGTTGAAAAAGAATAGGACGGCCTGTCACTGCCACAGACGCTGACGGATCATTTCCGGCACCAGCCGGTGTATGATCGGGTAGGCCTCGCGCAGGGTCATCCCGCTTTTCAGCTCCGGACGATAGAGCAGGCGGACCATCAGACGATCCAGTGGTGAGAGCTCTTCCTGAATGTCAAGATCATTGGCAACGGAAGGGCTGACCCAGTCGGCATCGTTTGGCAGCCCCAGCGCCTGAGTCAGCTCTTCCACAACGCAGCTGTGGTACAGCCCTTTCTTGAAGGCATGGTCGGCAGGAATGATGACCCATGCGCGCTGGATGGCGTTGTGAGGCTCGCGGGTGATCAGATAGGTGATGCAGTTGCTTTCCTGTGACAGGCGCACGGCCTGATGGCTGTCACCGGTCACTTCCGCTATGCGGGCGGCATAGTTTCTGTCCCGTGTCAGGATGATGGTGAAGTTGGCGCTGTGCTGCGCTGGACGGATATCGATACCGGTCAATCGGTGCAGTGTACGGAAGTGGTTGTGGATGTCGTCCGACAGCACTGCCAGGGGCTTGATGCCATCATACTGAATGCGGTAGCGAATGGGTTGCATCCATTTGCTGAGGCGCTTCAGGCCGGCTTCGTATTCATGTTTGAAGGCGATTTCGGCAAAGGCCTTTTCCACATAGTCGGGGTTTTCCCAGATGCGCTGAAAGCCCGCCATGGCCATGGCAGGCAGGGTGACGAGCAGAGTCAGCGCAATCAGCCGTTTCATCCTTTCTCCAGTACCGGTCCCAGGTAACGTCCGGTGTGGGAATCCTGACAGGCGGCAATCTCTTCCGGCGTGCCTTCAGCAATAATCCTGCCACCGCCCTGACCGCCTTCGGGGCCGAGGTCGATGATCCAGTCCGCTGTCTTGATGACATCAAGATTGTGTTCGATGACGACAATGGTATTGCCGTGATCACGCAATGTAAAGAGTACTCGCAGCAGCTGGGCGATGTCGTGAAAGTGCAGGCCGGTGGTGGGTTCGTCCAGAATGTAGAGGGTGCGACCGGTATCGCGGCGTGACAGCTCGCGCGCCAGTTTGACCCGCTGAGCCTCGCCGCCGGAGAGGGTGGTGGCGCTCTGGCCGAGGCGGATGTAGCCCAGCCCCACATCCATGAGTGTCTGCAGCTTGCGGGCGATGGCCGGCACGCTGTCGAAGAAGGCGCGCGCGTCCTCGACGGTCATTTCCAGCACATCGGCGATAGTCTTGCCCTTGTAGCGGATCTGCAGGGTCTCCCGGTTGTAGCGGCTGCCGCCGCAGACATCGCAGGGGACATAGACGTCGGGCAGAAAGTGCATCTCCACTCGGATGAGGCCGTCTCCCTGGCAGGCTTCGCAGCGGCCGCCCTTGACGTTGAAGCTGAAGCGCCCCGGTGTGTAGCCACGGGCACGGGCTTCCGGCACGGCGGCGAACAGCTCGCGGATGGGAGTGAACAGGCCGGTGTAGGTGGCCGGATTGGAGCGGGGGGTGCGCCCGATGGGGCTCTGGTCGATATTGACCACCTTGTCGAAGTGCTCTATTCCGTTGACGCTGTCATGGGGTGCCGGCTGCAGCTGGGCGCCGTTGAGGGCGTTGGCGGCCACTTTGTAGAGGGTTTCGTTGATCAGCGTGGACTTGCCGGAGCCTGAGACGCCGGTGACGCAGGTGAACAGGCCGACCGGCAGGCGCAGGTCCACATTCTTGAGGTTGTTGCCGCGGGCGCCACGAAGTTCCAGCCAGCGGCCATCCGGGGCGGTGCGGGTTTCGGGCACGGCGATGCGGCGCTGGCCGCTGAGATACTGGCCGGTGAGGGAGTCGGGGCTGGCGGCCACCTCTTCCGGCGTGCCCTGCGCCATGATGCGTCCGCCGTGCACGCCGGCGCCCGGCCCGATGTCCACCACATGGTCGGCGGCGCGGATGGCGTCTTCGTCATGCTCCACTACAATGACGGTATTGCCCAGGTCGCGCAGATGGGTCAGGGTGGCCAGCAGGCGATCGTTGTCGCGCTGATGCAGGCCGATGGAGGGCTCGTCCAGCACATACATGACGCCCACCAGCCCGGCACCGATCTGGCTGGCCAGGCGGATCCGCTGGGCTTCGCCACCGGAAAGGCTGTCGGCGGAGCGATCCAGAGTCAGGTAGTCCAGCCCCACATTGACCAGAAACTGCAGGCGGCTGCGGATCTCCTTGATGATCTTGTCGGCGATGTGGGCCTGCGCGCCCTGCAGCTCAAGTCGATTGAAGAAGTCCAGCAGCTCGCCGATGGAGCGAGCGGTCAGCTGCGGCAGGGTGTGGTCGGCCACGAAGACATGGCGTGCGGTGCGGTTGAGGCGGGTGCCGCCACAGTCCGGGCAGGGCGTGGTGATGCGGTATTTGTCCAGTTCCTCCCGCACCGTCTGGCTGGTGCTTTCCTGATAGCGCCGCTCCATGTTGGGGATGACGCCTTCGAAGCGGCGCACATCGGCGTAGCGGCCATGGGGCAGCGGCAGCTTCTCATCACCGGAACCGTAGAGCACGATGTGGCGGAAACGCGCGTCCAGTTCGTTCCACGGCGTCTCCATGTCGAAGCCGTAGTGGTCGGCCACCGCTTTGAGGATGTCGTAATAGTACTTGTGGCGCCGGTCCCAGCCGCGGATGGCGCCGCCGGCCAGGCTCAGCTCCGGGTGGACCACCACCCGCTCCGGATCGAAGCGCTGGGACTGGCCCAGTCCGCCGCAGGTGGGGCAGGCGCCCTGCGGGTTGTTGAAGGAGAAGATGCGAGGCTCCAGCTCCTCCACGGCGTAGCCGCAGTGGGGGCAGGCGTACTGGTCGGAGAACAGCAGCGGCTCGAAGGCCCCCTCGTCCATGGGGGCGACGATGGCCAGCCCGCCGGAGAGGCGCAGGGCGGTCTCGAAGGATTCCGCCAGCCGCTGAGCCAGATCAGAGCGCACCTTGAAGCGGTCCACCACCACCTCGATGGTGTGCTTGCGCCGCTTGTCCAGTTGCGGCACGGGGGTCAGCTCCATCAGTTCGCCGTCGATGCGGGCGCGCAGATAGCCCTGGGCGGCCAGCTCCTGCAGCAGCTGGACATGCTCCCCCTTGCGGTCCCGTATCACAGGCGCCAGCAGCAGGGCACGGCTGCCTTCCGGCAGGGTCAGCGTGGTGTCCACCATCTGGCTGACGGTCTGCGCGGTCAGGTCGCAGCCGTGTTCGGGGCAGCGGGGGGTGCCCACCCGCGCGAACAGCAGACGCAGGTAGTCATAGATCTCCGTCACCGTGCCCACGGTGGAGCGCGGGTTGTGGCTGGTGGACTTCTGCTCGATGGAAATGGCTGGCGACAGCCCTTCGATGTGGTCCACATCCGGCTTGTCCATGACGGAGAGGAACTGGCGCGCATAGGCGGACAGGCTCTCCACATAGCGGCGCTGGCCTTCGGCGTAGATGGTGTCGAAGGCCAGGGAGGACTTGCCGGAGCCGGACAGGCCGGTGAGCACGATCAGTTTGTCCCGCGGCAGGGTCAGGTCGATGTTCTTCAGGTTATGGGTGCGTGCCCCGCGAATGATGATCTTGTCCAGCATGACCGGCGTCGTGGAATGAGTGGAGGAACCGGACATTATACCCGCGGGCGGCAGGGACAACGGGGTCTCCCCGGATTCTGCAGGGTGTCGCCGCAGCCGCGGCAAAACACAACCTCTCGGCAGACGAAAAAGACGTCAGAAGCGGGGCCTCCCCCATTTTTGCCGGGTGGGCTCCTGGCCGCCCGGGCATGCAGCAGAAAATGTGCAAAAAACACGTAAAAGTGCGCGGAATTCGAGTTTCCCTGTTTTTGCGGTACGGGGTTCAGACGACACTGCCGCAGCGCGCAGAGACCAGAAAAGCGACCGCAAGGGCTTGACGGGTTTTGGGAACGGGGTCTCCCCTGTTTTTACCGGATCGGTTTCGGGCGCCGCGCGAAACGCCCGGTTTTTGCCATGTCAAGACGCAGGCCAGGGCGGCTTCAGAGTTTCTGGCGCACCTGTGCCAGCGTGGTTTCGGCATTGGGGCGCACGCCGCGCCAGATTTCAAAGGCGGCGGCGGCCTGACACACCAGCATGCCCAGCCCGTCCCGGCGTTCAGCAGCGGGCTGCACCCGTTCGGCCCAGCGCAGAAAGGGCGTGGGTGCCTTGCCGTACATCATGTCGTAGGCCAGTCCGTCCGGTGCCAGCAGATGGATGGGCAGATCGAGCGCCTCGCCCTGCAGACTGGCGGCAGTGCCATTGATGATCACATCGAAGGTGTCGAGCTGCTTCAGTTTATCCAGTCCGCCGGCGCTGAGGGCGGTTTCACCCGCCAGGTCGGCGAAGGCTTCGGCCAGCCGCTGTGCTTTGTCCGCCGTGCGGTTCGCAATGTGGAGAGCGGCGGGACGTTCGGCCAGCAGCGGTTCCAGCACGCCCTGCACGGCGCCCCCTGCGCCCAGAATGAGCAGTCGCCGACCTGTCAGCGGAAGACCGACCAGTTCTGTGATGTCCTGCACCAGGCCGATGCCGTCGGTATTGTCACCGGTCAGGCTGCCGTCGGCTTCGACCACAAGCGTGTTGACCGCACCGGCCCGCTGTGCACGGGGCGTGAGGGTGTTGGCCAGGTCATGGGCGGCCAGTTTGTGGGGCACGGTGACATTGAAGCCCCGGTAGCCCTGCCGCACCAGTGCGCCCATGGCCGGTGCGAAGGGGCGGGCGCGGTCGATGCGGATGGCCTCATAGACCATGTCCTGACCGGTCTGTTCGGCAAACAGGCGGTGGATCAGCGGGGATTTGGAGTGGGCGATGGGGTCGCCTACGACGGCGTAGCAGTCAGGCACCGCAGGCCTCCTCCTTCAGCCATTGCGCCGCCTGTTTGGCGTAGTAGGTGAGAATGCCGTCGGCGCCGGCCCGCTTGCAGCCGAGCAGGGTCTCCAGCGCCACCTTGCGCTCGTCCAGCCAGCCGTTGGCGGCGGCGGCCTTGAGCATGGCGTATTCGCCGCTGACGTGATAGACAAAGGTGGGGGCCATGAAGGTGTCCTTGATGAGGCGCACGATGTCCAGATAGGGCACACCCGGCTTGACCATCACCATGTCGGCGCCTTCGTTCAGGTCCAGCGCCACCTCGTGCAGGGCTTCGTCGGAATTGGCCGGATCTATCTGGTAGGTGGACTTGTCCCCCTTGCCCAGATTGGCGGCGGAGCCGACCGCGTCCCGGAAGGGACCGTAGTAGCTGGAGGCGTATTTGGCGGAGTAGGCCATGATGCGGGTGTGGGGGAAGCCGGCTGCCTCCAGTGCCTCGCGGATGGCGCCAATGCGTCCATCCATCATGTCGGAGGGGCCGACCACGTCCGCCCCCGCTTCCGCATGGCTGAGCGCCTGGCGCACCAGCGCGCGGGTGGTTTCCTCGTTGAGCACGTAGCCGGTCTCGTCAATGATGCCGTCCTGACCGTGAGTGGTGAAGGGGTCCAGCGCCACGTCGGTCATCACACCCAGCTCGGGGAAGTGCTGCTTGAGGGCGCGCACGGCCCGCTGGGCCAGACCATCCGGATTCCACGCCTCTTCTGCCTGCAGGGACTTCTTCTCCTGCGGCACCACCGGAAACAGGGCGATCATGGGAATGCCCAGTTCCAGCAAGGTTTCCGCCTCTTCCAGCAGCAGGTCCACCGACAGCCGCTCGATGCCGGGCATGGAGGGCACGGCTTCCCGCTGACCCGTGCCTTCCAGCACGAACATGGGATAGATCAGGTCATCGGGGGTCAGCACAGTCTCGCGCATCAGCCGGCGGGAGAAGGCGTCCCGGCGCATGCGGCGCGGTCGGGTGAGGGGAAAGCTGCGGTGAAGCATGGTTGCAATGTCCTCTGCTCTGGTATGACAATGACTTTTCATTTTATTGCGTGTGGAGGGCGGCATGGACACCTTTGAATACCTGTTTTTCGATCCGGCGCTGGCCGAAGCCTTTGCTACCGCCTGCCATGAGGCGGGCATTCCCTGCGAAGTGGAGGTGGGCGAGCAGGTCAACGTGCTGGTGGATGCCGGCGTGGCCGAAACTCATCAGCAGACGCTGGAAGCGCTTTACGACGAATATTTCTGGCAGGCGCAGGCCGAGCAGGTGGAAGCGGCGCATGATGATTTCTCCGCCACCGGCATTCAGGTGCAGCTGTCCAGTGGAGAATACACCACCATCCGCCTGTCGCCGGAGGTGATGAACCGGCTGCTCAGCGTGTTCACCGTCGATGAGCTCAACCAGTTCATGCATGAAGTGGCCGCCGCCATTGAGAACCCCAATGGCGGTGGCACCATCTGCGAGGTGCTGCGCAGGGAGCGGAACGGGTCATAGAAAAGCCTGTCTTGCTCATAAAAAATCCATATCAGGATTTCATGATTTTTTGAATTCGTCAGCTTGCATGGCGTCAAAGTTCGGGGTTATTATTCCAAGTCACTCTCGTGCGACCTGAGCGATGGGGCGGTGCCGTGTCGCCAGGCCAACTGTAAAGTGTTGGTGTTACAGAGCAAGAATACCAATCAAGGAGCACTATCAATGACTGATAAGCGTGTAGAAGAAAAGGTTGCGCTGCCTACCGAGGAAAGCCGCAACCAGAGCCGCCGCGCCTTTCTGAAAGGCACCGCGGCGGTCGCGGGCGGTGTGCTGTTCACCAAGGCCGCCTCTGCCGACTACGATCCCAAGAAGGCGGTAGCACCCTACGCGGGCAAGAAGGAAATCACCGAGCCCCTGAAGGATGGTCCCTGGCGCAAGCGTCTGGGCTTCGGTGTGCGCAAGTATCCCTATGGCGTGCCTTCTCCTGACGTAAGCTATATTCAGCGTCGCACGCTGGAGTGGCTGACGCCCGACTCCATGGCGTCCATCACCATGACCCCGCTGCAGCACCTGCACGGCATCATCACCCCCAACGGTCTGCACTTCGAACGTTTCCACGGTGGTGCGGCTGACATCAAGGCCAAGGATCATCGTCTGGTCATTCATGGCCTGGTCGAGCGTCCGCTGATCTTCACCGTTGACGATCTGAAGCGCTTCCCCTCCATCTCTCGCATTCACTTCATCGAGTGTCCGGCCAACGGCGCGATGGAATGGAAGGGTGTGCAGCTGAACTCCGTTCAGTGGACTCACGGCATGATGTCCTGTGTGGAATACACCGGTGTGCGTCTGTCCGACCTGCTGAAGGAAGCGGGCATCAAGCTGGACAAGGCGCGCTGGATCATTCCGGAAGGTGCGGATGCCTCCGGCATGTCCCGCTCCATTCCGCTGGAAATCGCCATGGACGACTGTTTCGTGGCCTACGCTCAGAACGGTGAGCCGCTGCGTCGCGAGCAGGGTTATCCCATCCGTCTGGTAGTGCCCGGCTGTGAAGCCAACATGTGGGTCAAGTACCTGCGCCGCATCAAGGTCTCCGATGTGCCGCTGCAGCACCGTGAGGAAACCTCCAAGTACACCGAGCTGATGCCCGACGGCACTGCTCAGCGCTTCTCCTGGTACATGGAGCCCAACTCCGTCATCACCTATCCGTCTCCGGACTTCAAGATGCAGGGCCCCGGCAAGTACTATGTGCGCGGTCTGGCCTGGTCCGGCCGTGGCAAGGTGGCTCATGTTGACGTTTCCTTCGACGGTGGCAAGAACTGGCACGAGGCTCACTTCACCTCTCCGGTTCTGGACAAGGCGTGGACCCGCTTCGAGATCGAGTGGGATTGGGACGGCAGTGAAGCCTTCCTGATGAGCCGTGTCACCGACGAGACCGGCTATGTACAGCCGCCCATGCCGCAGATGCGTGCCATCGAGGGTACCAACAACGTTTACCACCGCACCGCGATGGTGACTTGGCGCGTGCATGCCTGGAACAGCAAGAATGGAGGCTTGATTGAAAATGTTCAGTACTAAGAAATCCCTGATTGCGGTGGCTGTTGCGGCCACCATGGCGGCGGGCTCTGCGCTGGCCATGTCCTCCAGCTCCGGCGGCAAGTCCACCGAGGCTGCAGCGGGCAAGACCGATGGCAAGTGGGCCGCCAACTACCGCGAAATCATCAAGGAAAATGGCGGCAAGTATCTGGACCGCGAGGTGATGGAAAAGATCCTGGGCGCGGACGTGAATTCCCTGCGCGCCAAGATGGATCCCAGCAACCCGTACTCCTTTGAAGTGGATGATGCCATCGACGGCGGCCCGCACGGCAACAGCCAGTGTAAGGTGCCGAAGGCATTCGTCGAGGTGTGGGACAGTGCCGAGAAGAACATGAAGGCCGACTATGTGGCCAATGGCTTCGGTACACCCATCTCCGAAGAAGCGGTCAAGCCGTGGGACATCAACGTTGACGGCGATGGCAACGGCTTCCCGATCCTGCCGGAAGACAAGTATGTCACCGTGGAGCGTGGCGGCGAAATCTATGTCCAGTTCTGCGGCATGTGTCACGGCGAGTTCGGTGAAGGCGCCAAGGGCTATCTGCCGCTGGCTGTGGACGAGGATCTGGTGACTTCCGACTTCCGTGATCCCGCGCCCATGAAGACCATCGGCAACTACTGGCCCTATGCGACCACCATCTTTGACTACAGCCGTCGCGCCATGCCGTTCTGGTCGCCCAACTCTCCGGCCATCGGTGATGCGGGCTACTATGGCATCGCGGCCTATCTGATCCAGGCCAACGCCATTCCGCTGGATGACGAAGGTCGTGAACTGGAAGATGATGAAAAGGCGACCCCGCAGGTGGTCATCGCTGCCAACAAGTACATGAAGAACCAGGGCAACTTCTTCTGTGATCACCGACCGATCACCCACAACAAGCGTTGCATGAAGGATTGCCCGGACTACCTGGTTGGCGATGGCGCCGGTGACATTCACCACTATCGCCGTGCGCGCACGCTGCCTGACGGTACCCTGCAGTACAACGTCAACCAGCGTCTGCACGAAGCACCTCCGGGTGTTGGCCACAAAGGCTTCTAAGGTTCTTCAACCTTACGATCCTGAACCGTGTCAAGCCCGCCATCCGGCGGGCTTTTTCTTTGTGCGGCATGCCAGGCGTCCGCGTCTCTCCCTTTACTGTGCGCCCGTTTTCATTCCATGGCGTCATGCACCTCAATCATCGAAGCTGTACATGCTTGCGGCAAACAGCTGGAACCGTGTTGCAAGCGCATCAGTTTTCCCTAAAATAGCGTTATTTCCCGCAGGATATAACGCATGGCCGAGCTCATCGACCCCTTCAACCGCCGCATCGAGTATCTGCGCGTGTCGGTGACCGACAAGTGCAACTACCGCTGCGGCTACTGCATGCCGCCTGAGGGCGTGCATCCGGAAGGGCGCCACACCGAATATCTGGACGCCGACGAGATCGAACGCATCGTGCGTGCCTTTGCCGAACTGGGCGTCAGAAAGATCCGCCTCACCGGCGGCGAGCCGCTCGTCCGCAAGGACCTGCCCGAGATTGTCCGGCGTATCGGCCGGATTGACGGCATCATCGATCTGGCCCTGTCCACCAATGCCCACCATCTGGCCCGCCACGCTCGCCAGCTGGCGGAAGACGGCCTTGACCGGATCAATGTCTCACTCGACTCTCTGAAGCCTGAGCGCTTTGCCGCCATCACACGAGGCGGCGATCTCATCAAGGTGCTCGGTGGCATCGAAGCGGCGCAGAAAGTGGGTCTCAATCCGGTCAAGGTCAACATGGTGGTGATGAAGGGCACCAATGATGATGAGATCGAAGCCATGGTGGACTTCGCCCGCACCCAGGGCGTGGAAGTGCGCTTTATCGAGACCATGCCCATCGGTCCGGCCGGCATCAGCGTCATGGATCAGCACTATCCGGCGGAGAAGATCCTGCAACGGGTGCGTGCCCATGTGGGCGACGAGCTCATCCCGCTGGCCAGCCGCTCCCATGATGGCCCGGCGCGTAACTTCCGCATCGGCGAGAGCGATACGAAAATCGGCGTCATCTCCGCCGTCTCTCAGCACTTCTGCGAGACCTGCAACCGGGTGCGCCTGACCGCCCGTGGCGTGCTGGCCCTGTGCCTGGGGCAGGAGGACAGCGTCAACCTGCGGGATCCACTGCGGGAGGGCATCAGCGATGAGGGGCTGAAGAGCCTCATCATCGAGGCCATCAAAAAAAAGCCGGAACGGCACCACTTCAACGAGAACATCCACAACATCGAATTCCGCCAGATGGTCAATCTGGGCGGCTGAGGGCACAGGAAGGAACCGATGATCGTCAACATTCTCTACTTCGCCAGCCTGCGCGAACAGCTGGGCACCGCTAATGAACAGTTCAACACCGATGCCGCCACCGTAGGCGAACTGCTCGATCAACTGTGTGCCCGCGGCCCCCGGTGGCAACAGGCCCTGTGTGACAACTCCCATCTGCAGATGGCGGTGGACCAGACCGTCGCCCACCGGGACACGCCGCTGCGTGATGGCGCCGAGGTGGCCTTCTTCCCGCCGGTGACCGGAGGCTGACATGAGTGACTGGGTGCGGGTGCAGACGGAAGACTTTGATCTGTCCACCGAGGTGGCGCGTCTGCGCGCAGGGAGAGCCGACATCGGCGCGGTGGTCACCTTCGTGGGTACGGTGCGCGACATCAACCAGGGGGACACGGTGGCCACCCTGGAGCTGGAACACTATCCAGGCATGACCGAGAAGGCGCTCAATGAGATCCGCGACGAGGCCCACCGCCGCTGGCATCTGGAAAACAGTCTCATCATCCACCGGGTCGGGCCGCTGCAGCCGCAGGATCAGATCGTGCTGGTGGCCACCGCCAGCCGCCACCGGCAGGACGCCTTCGAGGCGGCCCAGTTCATCATGGACTACCTCAAGACCCGCGCTCCTTTCTGGAAGAAGGAGCAGACCCCGGACGGCCACCGCTGGGTGGACGCCCGCGACAGCGACCGCGCCGCAGCCGAGCGCTGGGCGGAATGAGTGCGCGTCCTTTTGAGGGGTGTCGTCAGTGCACAAGGGCATGGCACATTTGCCGATAACACCCATCCTGCTCCGGATTACAA
Organism: Sulfurivirga sp.; assembly: GCF_015490265.1. Lineage (GTDB taxonomy): Bacteria > Pseudomonadota > Gammaproteobacteria > Thiomicrospirales > Thiomicrospiraceae > Sulfurivirga. The sequence goes on from NZ_WFYD01000012.1 coordinate 27,212, forward strand.
TCACGCCACAGCCTTGAACGAGAGAGGACCCCATGCTGACCTTTGAACAGGCCTGGCAACAGCTGATGGACGCGGTCATCCCGCTTGCCGAGACTGAGGTGGTGCCGCTGGGAGCGGCCCATGGGCGCGTGCTCGCCGAAGACATTACGCCAGAGATGAACGTCCCGCCCCGACCGGTATCCACCATGGACGGCTACGCTCTGTGCGCGCTGGACTACGCCCCCGAGCGGCGCTTCGAGATCAGTCAGCGCATTCCGGCGGGCCATGCGCCCGAACCGCACAGAAAGGGCACCGTCGCGCGCATCTTTACCGGCGCCTTCGTGCCCGACAACGCCTTTGTGGTCATTCCGCAGGAAGAGGCGGTCATGCACGAGGACGGCACCGTCTCCTTCACCCCGCCGGCGGTCAAGCCGTGGCAGAACATCCGCCGCACCGGCGAGGACATCGAGGCCGGCAAGGTGCTGCTGTCCGCAGGCACCCGCCTCAGGCCTCAGACGCTGGGGCTGATCGCCTCCATCGGCCGGTCGGAGGTGACCGTCTTCCGTCGCCTCAAGGTGGCCACCTTCACCACGGGTGACGAGCTGGTCATGCCCGGCCAGCCGCTGAAAACGGGGCAGATCTACAACTCCAACCGCTTCGTGCTCCATGCGCTGCTGGAAAAGCTGGGCGTGGTGCTGATCGACCTGGGTCAGGTGGAAGACACGCTGGAGGCCACCGTGACCGCGCTGGAACAGGCGGCGGAGCGGGCGGATGTGATCCTCACCACCGGCGGCGTCTCCGTGGGCGAGGAGGATCACCTCAAGCCCGCGGTGGAGCGGCTGGGCTCGCTGGATATGTGGAAGGTGAAGATGAAACCGGGCAAGCCGCTGGCCTATGGAGAGGTGAAGGGCACACCCTTTATCGGTTTGCCGGGCAATCCGGTCTCCGCCTTCGCCACCTTCCATCTGTTCGCCCAGTTCTTTCTGCGTGCCACCGCCGGCGAGCGGGTGGCTCTCCCTGAGCCGATCCGGGTGCGCGCGGGCTTTGAGCGCAGCCGCCCCGGTCCGCGCAGGGATTTCGCCCGCGCCCGGCTGGAGAACCGCGCAGGCGAGACCTACGCCGTGCTCTATCCCAATCAGGGCTCCGGTGTGCTCACCTCGGTGGAGTGGGCCGAAGGCTTTGCCGTCATCCCGGAAGAGACGACCGTCTCTGAGGGTGACAGGATCGACTTCCATCCTTTTGCGGGACTGATGCCATGAGCGAGCTGACCCATATCGACGCGCGCGGCCAGGCGCGCATGGTAGATGTGACCGACAAGGCGGAGACCTTCCGCGAGGCCAGCGCCGAGGCGCGCATCCTCATGCAGCCGGAGACGCTGGCCATGATCACCGAAGGACGCCACAAGAAGGGCGATGTGCTGGCCACCGCCCGCATCGCCGGCATCATGGCGGCCAAGAAGACCTGGGAGCTGATTCCCATGTGCCATCCGCTGCTGCTCACCTCCGTCAAGGTGGAGCTGACCCCGGAGCCGGGGGAGCCTGCTGCCGTGCATATTGTGGCCACCTGCAAGCTCAAGGGGCAGACGGGCGTGGAGATGGAGGCGCTCACCGCCGCCGCCACCGCCGCGCTCACTCTGTATGATATGTGCAAGGCAGTGGATCGGGGCATGACCATCACCGACGTGCGCCTGCTGGAGAAAAAGGGCGGCAAGTCCGGCCACTGGGTGCGCCGGGCGGATGAAGTGTAGAGCGCTGCGCTGCCTGTTGCCCATGCTGCGACAGGGTGCGTGTGCTGACCCGGACGATGAGGGTCTGACCGAGGTCCCGCGGCAGAGCGGCGCCTCATCCGGGCATGCATGTTGATCCGTTCAGGCCGCTGTGCCCATTCAGCGGCAACCGCCGAAGAGCTCCTGAGCCGACGCTCCTCCGTCATCATTCCGACCAGCCGGCTGCGGGCGGCTTTTTCATGCCCTGTTGAGCCTTCTCCCTTCATGTGCGCTCTGTCCCCGTGAATTGAGGAACAGCGCACACCTGCAATGCCGACAGCGCCGTCATACGGGGTCTCCCCCGATTCTGCCCGGTCGTTCTCCAGCGCGCCAGGCGTGTTCCGCTTCCATTCTGGAAAAGAAGTGAGATACAGCAAAAACGCCCGGCGTCGCGAGCCTTCTCACTGTTTTATCCGCTCGCACGCAAGATGCACCTTCACGGCCAGACGCTTCACACATGCAACCGCCCCGACTTTGCCGAACAGCCCCGGAACCACGGGGTCTCCCCCATTTTTACCGAGCGCCGCGCCGGCGGCGAAAAGTGCGGCCTGCAAAATTGGGGGGAGACCCCGTTGAAAAGCGGTTTTTCGGGGTCTGGAGCGGGCAGGCCGGCATTTTTCCGGGCCGCTTGCGGCGCGGCAGAAAGGCATCTTGCAAAAATGGGGGAGACCCCGTCTTCCGGCGGTCCGGGTGTGCTGAAGGTACGGCCAGGGGTGTGGGTCGGGTGGTTGTGTGGTGAGTGGGGGGGACCGTCTTACAACACATGGTCCCGGTTTCAGCATGGCGTGCGGAGCCGTGCCGGAGTGTGATGGCGCATAGCCCGCGTTATGGTGGGTGGGTCGTGGTGAGGGGGGCGGTTCAGGCCGTCGCGTGTCTGCACACCGAACTCATCCGGGCGGGGAGAGATGGAGGCAGACTCCGAGCGAGGCCGGAGCTGGCAGGTGTCGGAGAAATGAAAACGCCCGCATGGCGGGCGTTCGGTAAAAGGCCGGGCGGATGCCGGTTCAGCGAATGGTGCCCAGGATCTGCTGCGCCCAGGTGTTGGCGGTCATGTAGAACATGGAGATGTTCATGATGTCCTGATCCTCGAACTGCAGGGAGGCCCAGTCGGTGCTGCCCTGCTCCAGGCTGCGTACGATGCGCAGCGCCTGACCCATGGCGCCTTCCATGTCGGTCAGGGCCTTTTTCATCGGCTCGGACAGAGGCAGCTGGTTGACCAGGTCCACCATGGGC
>NZ_WFYD01000013.1 GCF_015490265.1 Sulfurivirga sp.
GGTGACCCGCGGGAGATTCCGAAGCTGACCCATCGCCAGCTGGTGGATTTCCACCGGGCGCACTACCACCCCAGCAACGCCATCTTCTTCACCTATGGCGACATTCCCGCTGCGGAGCACCACGCCCGTTTCGAAGAGCTGGCGCTGGGGCATTTCAGGGACCGTGTGCCGGTGGTGAAGGTGCAGAAGGAGAAGCGCTACATTGCCCCCGTGCGGGTGACCCGCACCTACGCGCTGGAGGAGGCGGACACCGCCGGCAAGACCCATATCGTGCTGGGCTGGCTGCTGGGTGAGAACCGCGATCCCATGGAGGTGCTCACGGCCAACCTGGTCACCATGGTGCTGCTGGACAATGCCGCATCGCCCCTGCGCAAGGCGCTGGAGGATACGGACCTGGCTGCGGCACCGTCGCCGCTGTGCTGGCTGGAGGACGATACCCGTGAGATGGTGTTCGCCGCCGGGGTGGAGGGCTCCGAGCCGGAGCATGCTGACGCCATTGAGAAGCTCATTGACGATGTGCTGAAGCAGGTGGCCCGTGAGGGCGTGGATCAGCAGATGGTCGAGGCCATGCTGCACCAGCTGGAGCTCTCCCAGCGGGAGATCACCGGCGACGGCTATCCCTACGGCCTGTCGCTGATGCTGCACGGCATGGCCGCCCCTCTGCACGGTGGCGATCTGGTCAGTCTGTTGGATCTGGATCCGCTGCTGGAAAGCCTGCGCGAGAAGGTGCAGGATCCCCGCTTCATTCCCGATTGGATCGAACGCTGGCTGGTCAACAATCCCCACAAGGTGCGGCTGGTGATGAAGCCCGACCCGGAACAGCGTCAGCGGGAAGAGGCGGAAGAGAAGGCCGAGCTCGCCGCGCTCAAGGCGAAGATGAGCGATGAGGAGAAGGACGCCATCATCGCTCAGGCGGACGCGCTCAAGCTGCGTCAGGCGCAGGAGGACGACCCGGAGCTGCTGCCGAAGGTCACCAAGGAAGACATTCCGCCGCAGGTGAAGGTGATCGAGGGTGAACGCACGCAGGCCGGCGCCCTGCCGCTGACCCGCTACAGACGCGGCACCAATGGGCTGGTGTATGAGAGCCTGATCATCGACCTGCCCGATCTGGCGCCGGAGGAGCGGCAGGCCATGCCGGTGTTCAACAGCGTGCTGACCGAAATCGGCGCCGGCGAGCGGGACTATCTGGCCAATCAGGCGCTGCAGGCGGCGGTTACCGGTGGCATCGGCGCCCGTTCGCAGGTGCGCGAGGACCTGATGGATCCGACCCGCACCCACGGCCACTTCATCCTCTCCGGCAAGGCGCTCAACCGCAATCAGGACAAACTGGCGGGGCTGATGGAGGAGACCCTCGTGGCGCCCCGATTTGACGAGCTGCCGCGCATCCGTGACTTGGTCAGCCAGGTGCGCGTGGCGCTGGACCATGGCATTACCCGTTCCGGCCACAGCTACGCCATGGGCGCGGCGGTGCAGGATTTCACCCCCGCCAGCCGCTGGGCGTTCGAGCGAGGCGGACTCAGAGGCATTCAGGCCTTCCGCCGGCTGGACGAGCAGGTGCGGGAAGATGACGATGCGCTGGAAGGACTGGTGGCCAATCTGCAGTCCATTCAGGCTCGGCTGGTGGAGGCCGGCAAGCAGGTGCTGCTGGTGGCGGACGAACAGGGCCTGGCGCCTGCCAGCGACACGCTGGCGCAGGCATGGGGCGACCTGAAAGGACAGACTGTTCAGCCCCTGCAACTGGCAGCGGACGGCCGGGCGGTGCGTCAGGCATGGGTGACCAGCACTCAGGTCAACTTCTGCGCCGAGGCTTTCCCGGCGGTCATGCCCGGCCATGAGGACGCCCCGCTGCTGCAGCTGCTGGCCCACATGCTGCGCAACGGCTTCCTGCACACCCGCATCCGCGAGCAGGGGGGGGCCTATGGCGGCGGCGCCACCTATAACGCCGCGGCGGGCGCGCTGGTGTTCTACTCCTATCGGGACCCGCGCCTGCTGGACACCTTCGCCGACTTCGAGGCGTCGCTGGAGTGGGTGCTGAGCAATGATGCCACCGAACGCCATGTGGAGGAGGCCATTCTCAATGTCATCGCCGGCATGGACAGGCCCGGCTCTCCGGCGGGCGAGGCGGAAAAGGCCTTCTATCAGCAGCTCTATGGCTACACGCCGGACGTGCGTCAGCGCATCCGGGAGACCATTCTCGGGGCCGATCTGGCGCAGATCCGCACCGTGGCGGAGAAGTATCTGCAGGTGGAGCGTGCCTCCTGCGCCGTGCTCACCCATGCCGATGGTGCGAGGACACTGGCCGAGGCCGGTTTCGAGGTCATTCAGCTGTAATCGGCATCCATTCCCTGCTGCGGCCCGGCAGAATGCCGGGTTTTTTGTGCCCGGCCGGAAAGCCGCCTGCCAAAAATGGGGGAGACCCCGTCTCGCCAGCGTCTTCGGCGTGTTTCCCCTGTTCTCCCATGGAAATTTTGGCAGGTCGGCGGGCGGCCAAGCTGCGGTCCTGCAAAATTGGGGGAGGCCCCGTTTCACAGGTGGTTTTGCCCGCCTGGCCGGCTCTGCGCCCGGTTTTCCCCCGTGCCGGGCGCGCGGCTGGAAGTGCAGCCTGCAAAATCAGGGGAGACCCCGTTCAGAAGGGGTTTCAGGCGCTTTTTCCATACAGGAAACGGCTTTTCGGCCAGCACGCTGGGCGGGCCAACGGTCGATCCTGCAAAATCGGGGGAGACCCCGTTCCGTCTCAGTCTTCCAGCTCGGCGCGGGTCAGCCAGCCGTCGCTGTCGAAGGCGAGCGTGCAGGTGAGAAACTCCGGACTGGGCTGCTGCGGGGTGGGATCGTCGTCACAGGCGCAGCCGGCCATCTGGCTTTCGTACTGAATAGACAGGCGCAGGGTGCGGCTTGTCGGCTGCCAGTCCAGCACCATGGCGCGGGCACTGTGCTTATCCGCAAAATAGCCGTTGACCATACCGGCCTGCAGCAGGGGAAACAGCAGTCCGTACTCATCCAGCGCCCGAACCACTGTGTCACCGTCGGGTGTGTAGCCGGCAAACAGGGCCGGATCAAGCGGTGCGGTCTGTTTAGTCTTCATCAGGCACGATCCATTGGTTGTTGATGGCATGGAGCAGGGCTGAGGCGTCCCGCGGCGTGTCGAGCCACCGTTCGGCGTCTTCATACAGAATATGGTCGGCCAGCCAGCGGCGGAAGTCGAGGCTGGCGTCCGTCTCCCAGCGGCTGCCGTTGACAAACAGCGCGCCGTCTTCGGTGAGGACCATGCGGGTGACCGAATCCCGCAGCCAAACGGGCGTTTCCCGCAGCAGGGCGGGCAGGTCGTCCAGTGTTGCGGGCGGTTCCAGTGGTTCCGGCAGCAGTTCCACCGCCGCCTGATCCGGCAGGGTCATCATCTGTGCCAGCGCGTGATCAAGCCCGGGTGTGGTGAGTGACGGGCGCAGGGCGGCCAGCGCCGCCTGAGCGACCCGCCCGTCCATCTCGCCGGGTGGCAGGCCCAGCCAGCTGGGATCATGGAACAGGCTGTTGCCTGCCGGCTGTTCCGCCAGCCAGTCGGCCAGTGCTTCCATGATCTCCTTCGCCCGCAGGCTGCGGTAGCCGATGGAGGCGGTCATGCAGGCATCATCCAGCGCCACGCCGTGGTGTCCCCACAGCGGGGGAATGTAGAGCACATCGCCCGGCCCCACCTCGTATTCCAGCTCCACGGGAAAATCCTTCATCAATCTCAGCGGCACGCCTTCAAGGTAGTTGTCTTCGGTGCAGTGCTGCGAGGTGAGTGTCCAGCGGCGGTGACCGGCCATCTGGTAGAGAAAGACATGATAATGGTCGTAGTGGGGTCCCACGTTGCCGCCGGTGACGGCGTAGCTGATCATCACATCATCCAGCCGCCACCAGGGGATGAAGTCGAAGGCGGTCAGCAGTTTCTGCACCGCGGGCACGAGGCGGTCCACACCCTGCACCAGCAGGGTCCAGTTCCGCTCCGGCAGGGCGGCGTAGTCCGCTTCGGTGAAGGGCCCGCGGCGCAGTTCGTAGTCCTGCGGTCCATGCTGGATGACGATGCGGCTTTCCACATTCTCTTCCAGCGACAGCCCGGCCAGCTCTTCCGGCGTAATACCGTCGAAGCCCGCCGGCAGGGCGTTGCGGATGACGCACGGCGTGCGCCCCCAGTTCTGGCTGAAAAAACCGGCCTTCTGAAATTTTGTCCAGTTGAAAGCGATGCTCATTGTCTGTCTTTCCAATACAGCGGTCTTCTGTGGAGATGGGCCACTGCCATGATTTCGATATGCTCTGGACACATGCGGTAAATTAACCCGTATGGGAAGTGATTCAGGCGGCAGCGTCGGAAAGTCTCATCCAGAGGTTGCCACGCCAGTGGGAAGTTTTCGATGCGACGGCGACAGGCTTCGACTTCATCAAGAAATCGACCGCTCAGGCCAGGCTGCTGCTTTTCGTAATATTCAATCGCCTCCTGCAACTCGGCAAGTGCCGGCAGGGTGAGAAGGGTTTTCATGAAAGCTTCTGGCGCAAGCGGGCGACGGCCTGATCGAAGTCGATCAGAGCCAAATCACCCTGATCAACTGCTTGAGCGCGCTGATGACACGCTTCCAACCAAGCCTGATCGATCGTTGGATCTGTCTGGTCGAGTGAGTCAAGCAGCTGTTCCACCAGTTTCACCCGCTCATTGGGAGAAAGTTGTTGCGCTTCTCGCAAAAAGTGCTGCAGTTTCATGATCATTCGCCGAATTAGCGCATGCGCAGCTGCACGATGGCCAGTTTGATGGCTTTGGCCTGCTGGGCGGCGTTGCCGATGTAGCTGGCCGGGGTCATTTCACGTAGGCGCTGTTTGGCGTCCTCCGGCAGTTCCAGGCCATCCACAAAGCTCTGCATGATGTCCTTGTTGACCCGGCGACCACGGGTCAGGTCCTTCAGCTTCTCGTAGGGCTCCGGAATGCCATAGCGGCGCATGACGGTCTGGATGGGTTCGGCCAGCACCTCCCAGTTTTCATCCAGATCGGCCCGCAGGCGTTCTTCGTTGACCTCCAGCTTGCCCAGCCCCTTCATGGTGGCCTTGAGCGCGATGACGGTGTGGGCCACGCCCACGCCCAGATTGCGCAGCACGGTGGAGTCGGTCAGGTCCCGCTGCCAGCGGCTGATGGGCAGCTTCTGCGCCAGATGGTCGAAGAGGGCGTTGGCCAGCCCCAGGTTGCCTTCGGAGTTCTCAAAATCGATGGGGTTGACCTTGTGGGGCATGGTGGAGGAGCCGA
>NZ_WFYD01000014.1 GCF_015490265.1 Sulfurivirga sp.
CAGCCTCTGGATCTGGAGCAATGTGAGCCGTTTGAGAAATCCGGGGAGCAGAAAACCGGTTGCGAGAAAGTATGGCTGGTTTCGCGTCATGAGGCAGCTGCCGAGTGGTTGGAGCAGGCTTGCAAGGTGACGCCAGAAAAGGTGATTCAGCACCTGGACGATGCTGAGCTGGAGGCGTTGAAGAAGGAGAAGGACGTGTGTGTGATCGGCAATCTGCCGATGCATCGGATCAAGGCCGTGCAGGAGGCGGGCGCCCAATATGTGAACCTGGACCTGACGGTGCCGCCGGAATGGCGCGGGCGGGAGCTGACCTTGGAGGAGTTTGAGCAGTGTCAGCCCAAGTTGCGCCGCTACCAGGTGCTGGATCTGGGCGAGCCTCAGTTGCCGGAGGAGAAGGCGTCGTGAGCCGCAGGGTGCTGCTGTGCGTGTCGGGCCTTTCGCCGCAGGTGGTGACCGAGACGCTCTATGCGCTGGCCCATCAGCCGGAGCCGTGGATTCCGGATGAGGTGTGGCTGGTGACGACGGCAAAGGGGGCGGAGCATGCGCGGCTGACGCTGTTTGTGGAGGAGGGGGGCTGGTTCAACCGGCTGGTGAATGATTATTCCCTGCCGCAGATTGTGTTTACGCCGGAGCATATCCTCACGGTGAAGGACACCCGGGGGCGACCGCTGGAGGACATTCGCACGGAGGCGGACAACCTGCGTCTTGCAGACATGGTCACCGAGCAGGTGCGACGCTTCTGCGCCGACCCGGAGGTGGAGCTGCATGTGTCGCTGGCGGGTGGACGCAAGACGATGAGCTTTTTCGCCGGCTACATTCTGTCGCTGTTCGGCCGCGCGCAGGACAGGCTGAGCCATGTGCTGGTGGAACCGCAGGCGTTCGAGAGTCATCCGCAGTTCTTCTACCCGACGCCGGAGAGCAGTCCGATCCGGGACCGCAATGGGGAGATCATGGACCGGGCGCAGGCCAGGGTGTCGCTGTCTGAGGTGCCGTTTCTGCGCCTGAGCGGTGTGCTGGATGCGGAGGTGCTGCAGGGACGGCACGGCTATGAGGCGCTGATCCGGCGGCTGCAGAGCAACATGGAGCCGGAGCCGGTGGTGATCGATCTGGCGGAGAGGTCGGTCAGGGTGGGCGGCACGAAGGTGGATCTGAAAGGCATCAACTTTGTCTTCTACGCCTGGATGGTGGCGCGGCTGCTCAGTGGTGACGGTCCGATCGACATGCCGCTGCAGGGAGATGTGAACGGTGACGCGGAGTTGGCGCAGGCGTTTCTGCGCTGGACGCAGAAACACGGGCTGGACATGCTGCCCCATGTGGGGCGGTCGCTGGAGCCACTGGAAGAGGGCGGCATGAGCCACAACTTCGTGCGGGACCGCAAATATGACATCAAGAAGGCGTTGCGCGAGGCGCTGGGGCTGGCTGGCGAGCAGTATGCCATCGTGCCGCTGGGGCGTGGCCGTCAGGGACTGCGCCTGCCTGCGGAGCTGTTTGCGTTGCGTTGATGAGGAGGTGAGTAATGGGCTGGTGGAAATGGCTGTTCGGTCTGGAGGAGGAGCGGCCGTCGGCGGGTGATGACAATATGGTGTCGTCGCATGACGCCTGTCCGAGCGTCAATCCGGCCACGGGCCTGCCCATGGCGGACTGCAGCGTGGATGTGGGGGGCAACCCTTTCGGTACCGATCTGTTCGGGCATGATGATGTTTCAGGCGGGCTGGATGACACTTTGGGTACATGGGGTGGCATTGACGACAACATGGGCGGCGGCATCGGGAGCGACTGGTGAGCGGACGCGCGGGCAGGATACGCATCATCGGCGGGCAGTGGGCGCGGCGGCAGCTGCCGGTGATTGACGCGCCGGGGCTGCGCCCGACGGCGGACCGCATGCGCGAGACACTGTTCAACTGGTTGCAGTTCGAACTGCCCGGCGCGAGGGTGCTGGATCTTTTCGCCGGCACGGGGGCGCTGGGGCTGGAGGCGCTCTCCCGCGGGGCCGGCGAGGCGGTGTTCGTGGAACGCAACCCGAAGGCGGCCCGCCAGCTCAAGACCAACCTGAAGATGCTGGGGGCGGCGGCCCGGGTGGTGCAGGGGGATGCGCTGCGCTATCTGGACGGTGCGCCCGAGGCGTTTGATGTGGTGTTTGTCGATCCGCCCTTTGCCGAGGCGCTGCAGGAGCGGGTCGTGCAGCGGCTGGCGCAGGGCTGGGTGGCGCCGGGCGGCTGGGTGTATGTGGAGCAGCCGAAGAAGCAGCCTTCGCCCGAAGTGCCCGAAAGCTGGCGGCTGCATCGCGAAAAGACGGCGGGTGAGGTACGCTATCTGCTCTATCAGGCAGGAGAGGACGCATGAACATTACCGCCGTCTATCCGGGCACCTTTGATCCCATCACCAACGGTCATGCGGATCTGGTGGCGCGCGCCAGCCGGTTTTTCGACCGCATCATCGTGGCGGTGGCGGACAATCCGAAGAAACGGCCCATGTTCTCGCTGGCCGAGCGCATCGCACTGGCGGAGGCGGTGTTCGCCGACGAGCCGAAAGTTGAGGTGGCCGGTTTTTCCGGCCTGCTGGTGGACTTTGTGCACCAGGTGGGCGGGCAGGCCATTCTGCGCGGGCTGCGGGCGGTGTCGGACTTTGAATACGAGTTCCAGCTGGCCACCATGAACCGTCGGCTGGCGCCGGAGATCGAGACGCTCTACCTGACGCCCGCGGAGCAGAACACCTTCATCAGCTCCTCGCTGGTGCGGGAGATCGCCTGTCTGGGCGGGGACGTGTCCGCCTTCGTGCACCCGGTGGTGGCCGAGGCGCTGCGGCAAAAATGCCACTGAATACCCTGTTCGTGTATGGCTCGCTGATGCGCGGCGGGCGCAATGCCTCGGTGCTGAAGGGCGCGCGTTTTCTGGGCGAGGCGCGCACCTGCGGGCGCCATCTGCTCCATCTTGGCTGGGCGTGGCCGCTGCTGATCGAGCAGGCGCCGGATGAGCTGGCCGCGCCCGTCTGCGGCGAGCTGTATGAGGTGCCGCCCCGGCTGTGGCCCCGGCTGGACGCGCTGGAGGACGAAGGCGCCCTCTACCGCCGCAGGGTGGTCGATGTCTGTCTGGCGGACGGTACGCGCCGGCGCGCCTGGTGCTACTTCGCCCATGCGCCATGGCTGATTGCCCGCGCGCTGGCCGCGCCAAAGCCCTTTTTTGACGAAAAATGGGGCTGTCAGCGCTTTTCGCCGGCAAAATCCGGGCGTTTTCGGGGCGCGGAAAAAGTCATCCGGCAAAAATAGGGGAGACCCCATGTCGCAGCGGCTGGAAAATGCCATTCTCATCACCGGAGCCGGCCAGCGCATCGGTCTGCATCTGGCGCGCCGCTTTCTGGCCGAGACCGACTGGCCGGTGCTGTTCACCTACCGCACCATGCGCCCCGGCGTCAGCGAGCTGGAAGCCGCCGGCGCCCGCGGGCTGATGATCGACCTGACCGAACCGGACGCCAGCGAGCGGGTGGCCCGCTTCGTTTCGGAACAGGCGGCCAGCCTGCGGGCGGTGATCCACAACGCTTCCCTGTGGCTGAAGGACGAGACGCTGGCCGCCTCGCCGGAAGGAGTGAACGCGCTGGTGCGTCTGCACATGCAGGTGCCCTATGAGCTCAACCGTCTGCTGGTCAGCTGGCTGCGCGCCAGCGCCAGCCCGCTGAAGGACATCATCTCCATCTCGGATTTCAACACCGCCCGCGGTTCCGACCGCCACGCCTTCTATCTGGCCACCAAGGCGGGGCTGCAGAACCTGACCAAATCCTTCGCCAAGCTCTACGCGCCCGAGATCAAGGTCAACGACATCGCCCCGGCGCTGATCATGTTCAACGAGGATGACCCGGAGGACTACCGTCGGGCTCGGCTGAAGAAGTCCCTGCTGCAGATCGAGCCGGGGCCGGAGGTGGTGTGGCAGACAGTGCGCTGGATCATGGACAACCCCTATCTCACCGCCACCTCCATCCCGCTGGACGGCGGTCGCAGTGTGGTGTGAATGGTGTCATGATTCTGTTCACGCCTTTGCACAATGCATTGAACAGCCTCGCGGATGCGCTGGAGGTGGCTGCGGGCTATCAGTCGCAATCCCCTGATGACAAGATGTGGCGCACCCTGCGTGCCGGCGTCATTCAGAACTTCGCGTTCAGCTATGAACTCAGCTGGAAGCTGCTGCAGCGGGTATTGCGGGAAATGCTGCCCCCTGAGCAGGTGCAGGGTGTCTCCCGTCGTCACCTCTACCGGCTGGCACAGGAAAAGGGGCTGATTGATGATGTGGCGCCATGGTGGCGCTTTCACGAGGCGCGCAACCTGACTTCGCATGTTTATGACGAGGCCGTGGCGGATCAGGTCTATCTGGCGGCACAGGACTTTCTGCCCATGGTGCGGAAGCTGTTGCAGCGCAAAGCTCTTCAAGAGGAGGTCACTGTCTGTAAGACTTTCTGCCCATGGCGCGGAAGCTGTTGCAGCGGCTGGAGCGGGTGCATGGACTGGATGGCTGAAGCCGCTTCAATCGTCAGGGCGCTGCTGCCCGAAGCGAAAATCTGGGCATTCGGCTCCCGTGTGGCCGGTACGGCCCGTTCCGGCTCTGATCTGGATCTGCTCATCGACATCGGCCGCCCGCTGACGCTGGATGAACGGGCCGAGCTGTCCATGCGCCTTGAAGAAAGCGCGCTGCCTTTTCGGGTGGATTTCGTCGATGCCCACCGGGCCGATCCCGCCTTTCTGCAGAGCATCGCAGGGCAGCGCAGGCCATTGTGATGCCGTTGCCAAATCCGTCTCTGTCTCCCCATTCTGAGCTATACTCGAAAACGAGAATGACTTGCATTCTCGCAACCAGGAGGAGGGAGACGTCATGTTGGCACGCATGTTTGCAGTGGTGGCAGCGGTTCTGCTGCTGGGGACTGCCGTGGCGGCGGAGAAGCCGTCTGTCGTCACGGTGCAGCAGAAGACGGGCATCAAGGTGGCCTACGACATCGACACCGGCGCGGTGACGCCGGGCACCGGCATCGGCAAGG
>NZ_WFYD01000015.1 GCF_015490265.1 Sulfurivirga sp.
CGCCCATGTATCCTTGGCGCTACCCGGATGCGGTCAACGCGCTGGCGAAGGCGTCCCAGCCCCACTTTGAATCGCTGGCCGCCGAACTGAAGGCGCTGACCGGCATCGACCCGGAGTTCTTTCCCACCGGCATGCTCATGCTTGACAGCGAAGAGTGGGAGACGGCGCAGACGTGGTGCGCCCGCTGGGGCTACGCGCTGGAAATTCTCGATGACCGGGCGCTGGCGCTGTTCGAACCGCGTCTGCGCACCGAGCGGCGGCTGGGGCTGTGGATGCCCGGGATCAATTCCATCCGCAACCCGCGTCTGATGAAGGCGCTGGCCACGGCGGTGCGCCTCAGGGGGGTGGAGATTGTGGAGCATGCGCCGGTAGAGACGCTCGATGTGGCGGCACGGCAGGTGATCACGCCGCAGGGGCGCTGGCAGGCGGATGAGATCGTGGTCACCGTCGGGGCATGGAGCCACAGCCTGTTGCCGCAGCTGGAGATCGAGCCGGTCCGGGGGCAGATGATCGCCATCGACGCGCCGGCGGGTTTCCTGCGCCACATGGTGATGGAGCAGTCCCGCTACCTGATTCCCAGGCGGGACGGCCTGATCGTGGTGGGTTCCACCGTGGAGCTTGGACGCTGGGACAAGACACCGGATGCGGACGTGACCCGCGCCCTGCGGGACTTCGCCCTTGCGTGCTATCCGGAGCTGGAGATGTTCGAGGTGGTGCATGCCTGGGCGGGCATCCGTCCGGGCAAGGCCGACAGCGTGCCCTACATCGGGGCTGTGGCCGAAGGGGTGTGGGTTAACGCCGGCCACTACCGAAACGGGGTGGTCACCTCCATCGCCTCGGCACGGCTGCTGGCCGATCTCATGGCCGGGCGGGCGCCGAAGCTGGATCCGACGCCCTACCGGCCGCCGTCACAGTGCTGAGGTGTTGCGGTTGCGCACGCTCATCGACTTGAGCCGGTTGACATAGTCGATGAAGCCCTGAATGGCTTCTTCGTCGGAGGGCTTGAGATCAGTGAAGTGGACGCCCAGCAGGTGTTTGTCCGCATGCTGGGCCGCATGCTGCACCTCGGCCCAGAGGTCCAGCTGGGCGAACCGGTCCTTGGCGGGAAGATCGAACACCAGACGCAGCCGCGTGCCCTTGCGCGCCGGCAGCGGGCTTTCCACCGCCGCGCCGCGCAGGGACAGGGACACCAGCCGACCCTTGACTTCCTTGTTGCCCCCAATGATTCGGACGGGTCGGTTGGTTTCGATGCGTGTCGATTGGCGCTTTTCTTCCACCGTTATAATGACCTTTCTGCCTCTGGGAGAATATATGAGTATGCCTTACACTGTCGAAGTTGACAACATCAAGTGTGGCGGCTGTGCCAGCAGCATCCGCAGGCGCCTGCTGGAGGTGGCGGGCGTGACCGGCGTGGAGGTGGACATCGACGCCGGGCGGGTGACGGTGGACGGTGAACCGGAGAGCCGATCGGCGGTGGTGGAGGCGCTGCGCCAGATGGGCTATCCGGAGCGGGGCACGGTGGAGGGTCTGGCCTCGGTGGGGGCGAAGGCCAAATCATTCGTCAGCTGCGCCGTGGGCAGACTGGACAGGGAGAAGGACTGAGTGACGCAGACGGCCATCAACTACGAGGGCGTGGAACAGCGCCCGGTGGACGACTTCGCCGAGAAGGCGTATCTGGATTACGCCATGTACGTCATTCTCGACCGGGCGCTGCCGCACATTGGCGACGGGCTCAAGCCGGTGCAGCGGCGCATCATCTACGCCATGAGCGAGCTGGGTCTGCGCGCCTCGGCCAAGCACAAGAAGTCGGCGCGCACCGTGGGGGATGTGCTGGGCAAGTTCCATCCCCATGGAGATTCCGCCTGCTACGAGGCCATGGTGCTCATGGCGCAGGATTTCTCCTTCCGCTATCCCCTCATCGACGGACAGGGCAACTGGGGTTCCATCGACGACCCCAAATCCTTCGCCGCCATGCGCTACACGGAGGCGCGCCTGTCGAAGTTCGCCCAGCTGCTGCTGGAGGAAGTGGGGCAGGGCACGGTGGAGTGGGTGCCCAACTTCGACGGCACCCTGAAGGAGCCGGCGGTGCTGCCGGCGCAGGTGCCCCATGTGCTGCTCAACGGCACCTCCGGCATCGCCGTGGGCATGGCCACCGACATCCCGCCCCACAATCTGCGCGAGGTGGTGGCTGCCTGCACCGCCCTGCTGGAAAAGCCGAACCTCTCCGTGGCCGAGCTGATGGCGCATCTGCCCGGGCCGGACTATCCCACCGGCGCGGAGGTGGTCACGCCCAAGGAGCAGCTGCGCAAGCTCTATGAAACCGGACAGGGCAGTCTGCGTCAGCGCGCCCGCTGGCATGTGGAGGACGACACACGGGTGGTCATCGACGCGCTGCCGTTCCAGACGGCGGCGGCGAAGGTGCTGGAGCAGATCGCCGAGCAGATGCGCGGCAAGAAGCTGCCCATGGTGACGGATCTGCGTGATGAATCCGATGCCGAGGCGCCGGTGCGGCTGGTGATCGAGCTGCGCAGCCGGCGGGTGGATGTGGAGGCGGTGATGGACCATCTGTTCGCCACCACCGATCTGGAGCGCAGCTACCGGGTCAACCTCAATGTCATCGGTCTGGACGGTCGCCCCCAGGTCAAGCCGCTCGACCGGCTGCTCAAGGAGTGGCTGCGTTTCCGCACCGAGACCGTGCGTCGCCGCCTGCAGCACCGGCTGGAGAAGGTGCGTGACCGGCTCCATGTGCTCGATGGCCTGCTGATCGCCTTTCTCAACATCGACGAGGTGATCCGCATCATCCGCGAGGAGGACGAACCCAAACTGGCGCTGATGCAGGCCTTCGGGCTGACCGAGGTGCAGGCGGAGGCGATTCTGGAACTGCGCCTGCGCCATCTGGCCCGGCTGGAGGAGATGAAGATCCGCACCGAGCAGGCGGAACTGGCCGCCGAGCGGGACCGGCTGGAAAAGATTCTGGGCAGCGAGCGTCGCCTGAAGACACTGGTGCGCCGGGAGCTGGAGCAGGCGGCGGAGACCTATGGCGATGAACGCCGCTCGCCGCTGGTGGAACGGGCACCGGCCCGGGCGCTGAGCGCCGAGCAGCTGGTGCCCAGCGAACCGGTGACGGTGGTGCTGTCGGAGAAGGGCTGGATCCGCGCCGCCAGAGGGCACGATGTGGACGGTGCCCAGATGAGCTACAAGGCGGGTGACGGCTTTCTGGCGCAGGCGGCGGGCACCACGCGTCAGACGGTGCTGCTGCTGGACTCAACCGGGCGCATCTACAGTCTGCCGGCCCATGGTCTGCCGTCCGCCCGGGGCCATGGCGAGCCGGTGACCAGTCGCATCAACCTGCCGGAGGGCGCCGAGGTGGTGGGGCTGGCGCTGGTCTCGCCCGAGGACTGCCTGCTGCTGGCCGGCACCGGCAATCAGGGCTTCGTGGCCCGCGCCGGCGAGCTGATCAGCAGGACGAAGAACGGCAAGGCGGCGCTGACGCTCACCGCCGGCAGCCGACCGCTGCCGCCGGTGAAACTGGACCCCAACGAGGACTGGGTGGCGGTGGCCTCAAGCGAACCGCGCCTTTTGCTGTTCCCGGCCATTCAGCTGCCGCAGCTGGCCCGGGGCAAGGGGGTGAAGCTGATGCAGCTGGACAAGGGCGCGCAGGTCAACGCCGTGGGGCGCTGGCGCCCGGGGCAGAAACTGACGCTGGATACCGGCGACTATGCCAAAATCCTGACAGGCGCCGCGCTGGAGAAGGCGCAGAAGGCGCGTGGCAAGCGGGGTGAGCCGCTGCCGCGTACCCTGAAGGCGGTGCGCTGGCTGCGGGCCGAGGGGTGATGGCGGTCACCGGCGCATCGAAGACCGCGTCTCTTGCCCGTCATGCAGGTCATGGCATGTCCTTTGCTTGACAGAACGGGTCGACAACCCGTGAGTCCTGCATGAACATAGCGGCCAAGCTTTTTGCCATTTTTCTGATCTTCGCCTCGCTGATCGGCGGCTTCCTGATGGAGGGCGGCTCGCTCGTGAGCCTGTTCCATCCCTCGGAGCTGGTGATCATTCTGGGCATGGCGCTGGGTGCCTGGATGGCGGCCACGCCCGTGAGCGTGTGGGGCAAGACCTTCATGCTGCTGGGTCGCTATTTCGGCAGCGACCGCATCGGTCGCGAGCTCTACCGGGACACGGTGGGGCTGATCTACGATCTGGCCCGGCTGGCCCGCTCCGAGGGCATGCTGGCGCTGGAGATGCATCTTGACGATCCGGAGAGCAGTCCCGTCTTCAATGAGCATCCGCAGGTGCTCAAGTATCCGGAACTGACCGAGTTCATCACCCGAAACCTGGCCTACATTCTGCTCAACCCGTCCGAGAGCGAGGACTACCGCGCCCTGCTGCAGGAGCAGGTTGAGCGCTACATGAGCCTGCTGTCGGAGGTGCCCAGGGCGACCGGAAAGGTGTCCGACTGGCTGCCGGGCTTCGGTATCGTGGCGGCGGTGCTGGGGGTGATTCTGGCCATGGGGCTGCTGGGCGGCGACATGGACGTGGCCAAGATCGGCGAGGCCATCGGCGCGGCGCTGGTGGGCACGCTCACCGGGGTGTTCTTCGCCTTCGCCATCGTGGGGCCGTTCACCCACGCGGTGGAGGTGATGATCCGCCAGGAGCGGGGACTGTTCGAGGCGGTGGCCGATCTGCTGACCGCCTTCTACCACGGCGTCTCGCCGCGGGTGCTGCAGGAGATGGGCCGGCAGCTGATTCCGCCGCATCTGCGTGACGGAGACGGGGACGAGGACTGACATGGGCGGCAGGCGGCACGGCGGTGGTCACGAGGAGGGCGGTGCCCACGGCGGCAGCTGGAAGATCGCCCTGGCTGACATGATGACCGTGTTGATGGCCTTCTTTCTGGTCATGTGGCTGGCGGCCATCGTGGAGCCGGACAAGCGGGCGGAGTTCGCCGAGGCGCTGCAGAATCTGGGGTCCACCCAGGACACGGTGGAACAGAAGAAGGACGTGCGTCCGGTGATCACACCCCGGACGGAGGCGGTGGTACCCATCGAGGAGCTCAAGCCGCCGGTGTCCAAGGAGGAGATCCTCAAGACCGTCAGGGACCCGAAGAACATCGAGATTGAGGACACGCCGGAATACACCCGCATCACGCTCAAGTCCGACCACTTCTTCGAACCGGGGCGGGCCAGCATCAGCGACAGCGTGCGTGAGGAGCTGGAGAAGCTGGCGGAGCTGATGGCAGGGCGGCCCTATCCCATCGTCATCACCGGCTACACGGACAACGTGCCCATCCGCAACATCCAGTTTCCGTCCAACTGGGAGCTTTCCGCCGCTCGGGCCGGTACGGTGGCGCGGGTGTTCATGGACATGGATGTGGACAAGCGGCTGATCACCATTCAGGGACGGGCGGACAACGACCCGGTGGCGCCCAACGATACCAAATACGGCCGCGCCATGAACCGGCGTGTGGTGATCATGATCGACAAGACCCGCCGGCTGGACCCGAAGACCGGTGAGCTGGTGCCGGTCAAGCCGGGCGAGACACCCTGATCAGCGCCCGGCGCACACCGGGCAGGCGGGGTCCTTCGGCAGGTTGAGGGTGCGGCAGGCGAGTGTCAGCCCGTCCACCAGCATCAGCTTGTTCTTCAGCGTCGGCAGGCCGGTGAGGGTCTTGATGGCCTCCAGCGCCTGCATGCTGCCCAGCATGCCCACCACCGGCGACATGATGCCGCTTTCGGCGCAGGTCATGCCTTCCATGCTGGCGTCCCTGTAGAGGCACTGGTAGCAGGCGCAGTCAGGATCGCGGAAGTCGAACACCGAAAGCTGCCCTTCCCAGCGGATGGCGGCGGCGGAGACCAGTGGCACTTTCGCCCGGGCGCAGGCGGCGTTGATGGCGAAGCGGGCGTCGAAGTTGTCGGTGCAGTCCAGCACCACGTCGGCACTTTCCACCAGCGCCGCCAGTTCCGCCTCGTCCGGTACCCGGTCGAAGGTGTCGATCTGCGTCCAGCGGTTGAGCGCCTCCAGCGTCCGGCGGGCGGAGTCCACCTTCTTCTCGCCCACCCGGTCCTCCCGGTGGACGATCTGCCGCTGCAGGTTGCTCTCGTCCACGGCATCGAAGTCCACCAGGGTGAGGCGCCCCACGCCGGCGGCGGTGAGATAGACGCTGGCGGGCGAGCCCAGCCCGCCCAGGCCGAAGATGACCGCGTGGCTGTTGTGCAGCTGCGTCTGCTTCTCCAGCCCGAACTCCATCAGCATGATCTGGCGGGAATAGCGCTTGAACTGTTCCGGGGTCAGGGATTCCATTGTCCGAGGCTCACTCTTGGGTTGCCAAAGGGGTCCGTGTGCCAGGCCACGCCGCCAAAGCCCCGCTGGCGTAGGCGCCGGCACACGGCGTCCGCCTGATTATAGCCGTGTTCCAGCAGCAGCCAGCCGCCGGGGGCGAGAAAGTCCGGCGCATGGTCGATGAGGTGGAACAGGTCGGCCAGGCCGTGGTCGTCCGCCACCAGCGCGCCGCGCGGCTCAAAGCGGATGCCGCCGGCCAGATGCGGGTCGGCCGGGTCCACATAGGGCGGGTTGCTGACAATCAGGTGAAACCGTTCGCCGGCCAGCGGCTCGAACCAGCGGCCATGGCGGAAGTCGATCTCCAGCCCGTGTTCGCGGGCGTTGTGGCGGGCCACCTGCAGCGCCGCCTCGCTGAGATCCGTGGCGGTCACCCGCCAGTGGGGACGCTCCGCTTTGATGGCCAGGGCGATGGCGCCGGAGCCGGTGCCCAGATCGGCCACCCGCAACGGGGTCTCCCCCGATTTTGCGGGGTCGGTCTCCAGTCCGCCGGTGACGTGGCGAAAAATTCCAGTATCGTGGCCGTTCGGCGACGTTTGGAACGGGGTCTCCCCCATTTTTGCCGGATCGTTTTTCAGGCGGCCGGCAGCGTGGCGCGAAAATGCCGGTTCAGGGGCGTTTTCCGGCCTGTCTGACGGGGTCTCCCCTGTTTTTGCAGGGTCGGCTTTCGCCGCGCCGGCGGCGGTGCGCGTTTGGGCCAGTGCATCGCCCTTTTCCAGCACCAGATCCACCAGAAACTCGGTTTCCGGGCGGGGAATGAGCACATCGGGCGTCACCCTGAGGGTGAGCTGGCGGAAGGGCTGCCAGCCCAGCAGGTAGGCAAGCGGCTCCCCTTCGACATGACGGCTCAGCAGGGTGTCGAAGCGGGCCTGCGCCTCCTCTGGCAGCGGTGCGTCGTCGTGAGCCCAGAGCCAGCTTTCCGGACGCTCCAGCACATGGGTCAGCAGGGCGCGGACGGTGACCTCCGGATGGGGGGCGTGGCCGCGCAGGCGGCGGGCGCCGTGGGCGAGGGCGTCACAGATCTTCATTGAGGCGGGCCAGCTGTTCGGCCTGATGCTCCTGCAGCAGCGGTTCGATGACCGGATCCAGATCCCCTTCCAGCACGCTGTCGAGCTTGTAGAGGGTGAGGTTGATGCGGTGATCGGTGACGCGCCCCTGCGGGAAGTTGTAGGTGCGGATGCGTTCGGAGCGGTCGCCGCTGCCCACCAGAGACTTGCGGGTGGCAGCTTCCTCCGCCTGGCGGCGGGCCCGCTCCATCTCGGCCAGCCGGGCGCGCAGCAGCGCCCAGGCGCGGGCGCGGTTCTTGTGCTGGGAGCGTTCGTCCTGACATTCCACCACCACACCGCTGGGCAGGTGGGTCAGGCGGATGGCGGAGTCGGTCTTATTGACGTGCTGGCCGCCGGCGCCGGAGGCGCGGAAGGTGTCCTCGCGCACGTCCGCCTTGCTGATTTCGATCTCGCCGTCATCAGCGATCTCCGGCATGACGGCGACTGTGGCGGCGGAGGTGTGGATGCGCCCCTGGGTTTCGGTTTCCGGCACCCGCTGCACCCGGTGGGCGCCGGATTCGAATTTGAGCCGGGCGTAGACGTCCTCGCCGCTGACCCGGGCGATGATCTCCTTGAACCCGCCATGCTCGCCCGGGTTCTGGTTGAGCACTTCCACCCGCCAGCCGCGCCGCTCGGCGTAACGGCTGTACATGCGGAACAGGTCGCCGGCGAACAGGGCCGCCTCGTCGCCGCCGGTGCCGGCGCGGATTTCCAGAAAGACGTCCGCCTGGTCGTTGGGATCCTTCGGCAGCAGCAGGATGTTGAGCTGCCGTTCCAGCTCGCTCAGCTGCCGCTCGGCCTCGGCCAGCGCTTCGCGGCCCAGTTCGGCCATCTCCGCATCGCCGCTGTCGATCAGCGAGCGGGCCTCGTCGCGGTCCGCCTCCGCCTGCTGATACGCCCGCCACGCCTCCGCCACGGGGGTGAGCTGGGCATGCTCCTTCGACAGAGCCATGAATTTCTTCTGGTCGCCGATGACCTCCGGGTCGGCCAGCAGACCCTCCAGTTCCTCCAGCCGCTCCAGCAGGCCGTCGAGCCGTTGGCGCAGACGGGGTTTCACGCCTCGTCCTCCTCCATGGGCAGGCCCAGCAGGCGGGCGGCCATGCGCAGCTGGCCTGCGTCACCGGTCTCGCCCACTTCCCGCAGGGCGACGGTGGGGTGGTGGATGAGCTTGTGAGTGAGCTGGGTGCTCAGCTGGGTGAGCACCTGCTCCGGATCGTGGCCGGCGCGCAGCCGGCGCAGGGCGTCTTCCAGCGACTGTCGGGCGGTGGTTTCGGCCCGTTCGCGGAAGGCGCGAATCACCGGAGCCGCGGCGGCCATGGTGCGGAAGCGGGCCATGACCCGTTCGGCGTCGGCTTCGATGAGCGCCCGGGCCGCCTCGGCCGCCTCGGCGCGCTTTTCCTTGTTCTGTTCGATGATCGCCTGCAGGTCGTCCACGGTGTAGAGGTAGCAGTCGTCCAACTCGCCGGCGGCGGGGTCGATGTCCCGCGGCACGGCGATGTCCACCGCCAGAATGGGGGCGTGACGGCGTGCTTTCAGCGCCGTGCGCAGCTGTTCCGCCTGAATGAGGGTGTGGGGGGCGCCGGTGGAGGCGATGATCAGGTCCGCTTCAGGCAGATGGCGGTCGATCTCGTCCAGTTCGATGGCGAAACCGCCCACCTCATGGGCCAGGGTGTGGGCGCGCTCAAAGGTGCGGTTGGCGATGATCTGGTGGCCGATGCCGGCCTCCTTCAGGTGGCGTGCGGCCAGCTGGATGGTTTCGCCGGCACCCAGCAGCAGGGCGGTGTAGTCGCGCAGATCGCCGAAGAACTGGCGCGCCAGCGACACGGCGGCGAAGGCCACGGAGACGGCGTTCTGCCCGATGGCGGTCTCGGTGCGCACCTTCTTGGCGGTGGCGAACACCTGCTGCATGAGGATTTCCAGCGTGCGGCGCACGGTGCCGGCCTGTCGGCCCGCCCGCCAGGCGTCCTTGAGCTGGCCGAGAATCTGAGGCTCCCCCAGCACCAGCGAGTTGAGGCCGCAGGCCACTTCCATCAGGTGGCGCACCGCCGCTTCGCCGCGGTGGTGGTAGAGGTAGGGCGTGAGGGTGTCCGCCTGCAGATCAAAGCGGCGGTGCAGCCAGTCCGTCACCGCCGAAGTGTCCTCTCCCTCGGTGGCCAGATGCAGCTCGGTGCGGTTGCAGGTGGAGAGGATCATGCACTCCTGCACGCCCGCCACCTCGATCAGCTCGTGCAGCGCCGCCGCCAGCGTCTCGGCGCCGAAGGCGACCCGCTCGCGCAGGGCCACCGGAGCCGTGGTGTGGTTGAGGCCTATGACGGAGAGATTCATGCCGGCGCGCGTCGCTCGTAACCGTTTGAAAACGGCCAATTATATCACCTGCACCATGTTTCAGGCGGCTACCGCCCGCCCATGCAAATGCAGTATGATGCCTCTCTATGAAAGGCACGATGAAACGCACTTTTTCGTTCACCATTTTTGCGCTCATGCTCGGCGCCTGTGCGCCGCTCAAGCAGGCGCTGGAACCGGCATCGCCCCAGACCTCCACCGGTCGGGCGCAGGGGGGCGAGGCGCTCTATCAGGTGCTGATCGCCGAGCTGATGGCGCAGCGGGGCGAGTATGCCGGTGCCTTCGACCTGCTCAGGCCGCTGGTGGCACGCACCGGTGACGTGCAGTTGGCGCACCGGCTGTTCCAGCTCTCCATGCAGACCTATGACCTCAAGCGCATTCAGGCCGCCTCCGAACTGTGGCACCGACTGGAACCCGGCAACCCCGTGCCGCTGCGCGCCCTGTGGCTGCTGGCGCTGCGTCAGGGCAAGGTGGACACGGCGGTGCGGGTGTTCGAGCAGTATCAGCAGGTGACGCCCGAACCGCTGGAGCAGGATCTGCAGCTGGCGGCGGAACGGCTGGCCGGCGCGGTGCCGCTGAAGCCGGCGCTCGCCTTTCTGGACGCGCTGGGCAAGCGTCACGACACTTGGGCGGTGGATTTCGCCCGCGGGCAGGTGCTGCTGGAAAAGGAACGTCCGCAGCCGGCGCTGGCGGCCTTCGAGCGCGCGCTGAAACGAGGCGGGGATGCGGCGCTGATCTATCCCTGGCTGGCCAAGACCTATCTGGCGCTCGATCAGGCACAGGCGGGACTGGCGCGGCTCAAACCCTACGCCGACCGGCATCCGGACAATTGGCAGCTGCAGGCGGAAGTGGCCCGCCTGCAGGTGGAGCAGGGGGACTTCAAGGGCGCCGAGGCCCGCTTCCGGCAGGTGCTCAAGGTGAAGCCGGATGCGGATCTGGCCCGGCTGGCGCTGGCGTTGCTGGCGTTTGAGCGGGGCGAGGACGACATGGCCCGCAAGCAGTTCGAGAAACTGCTGAAGAACCCCATCACCCGTCCCACCGCCCTCTACTATCTGGGCCGGCTGGCGGAGCGGGCGGGGCGGCTGCAGGAGGCGGCCGCCTGGTATCAGCAGGTGAAGCACCCCAAGTTCCAGCTGGACGCTTACCTGCGGCTGGTGGATATCGTGCGCCGCCTCAAGGGGCTGCCGCCGGCGCTCAAGCTGCTGGACGGCATTCAGGGCAAGACGCCGCAGGCGAAGCTGAAGCTCAAACTGGCGCGGGTGGCGCTGCTGCGCCGCGGCGGGCGTGAAGCGGAGGCACTGGCGGAGGCGCGCCGGCTGGAGACGCTCATCGGCGATGACCCGGACCTGCTGCTGCAGCTGTCGGCTGAGCTCTATGAGCTCAAGGCGTGGGACGACTACGAACGGGTGTTAGAGCATGTGCTCACTCTGGCGCCGGACAATGCCGACGCCCTCAACGCCCTGGGCTATTTCTACGTGGAGCGCAACCGCAATCTGGACGAGGCGGAAAAGCTGCTCCGCCGCGCCCTCAAGCTGCGCCCGGACGCCTACTACATTCAGGACTCCATGGGCTGGTACTACTGGCGCCGCGGCCGGCTGGAGGAGGCGGCGAAATGGCTGCGCAGGGCGCTGGCCCAGACGCCCGACGAGGAGGTGCTGGCTCACCTGCTGCGGGTGGAGGCGGCCCGGGGCGACCGCGCAGCGCTGGAGGCGCTCCACCGCCGCTATGAGAAACTGTTCAAACAATCCGGGCGCCTGCGCGCCCTGTGGCTTAAAATAACCGGACAGGCGGGGCAGCTGCGTAACGACGAGCTGAAATAATTTCGGAAAATCCCCCTTGATTTTCCCGAGCTGTTCGGCATAATACGCACCTGTCTCATTTCTGGGCCGTCGCCAAGTGGTAAGGCAGCAGGTTTTGGTCCTGCCATTCGGAGGTTCGAATCCTCCCGGCCCAGCCATCCTTACCGCATTCTTGCCTTTGGGAGACAGCCTTCAATGGCGCAGAATTCCGTAGCCCTGTTCGCAGGCAACGCCAATATCCCCCTTGCAGAAAGCATCGCATCCGCACTGAACCTTCCCCTCGGAAAAGCCAAGGTCGGCCGTTTCAGCGACGGCGAGGTGATGGTGGAGATTGAAGAGTCCGTGCGCGGGCGTGACGTCTATGTGGTGCAGCCCACCTGTCCGCCGCAGCCGGCCGGCAACCTGATGGAGCTGTGCTGCATGCTGGACGCGCTGCGGCGTGCCTCCGCCAAGCGCATCACCGCCGTGATTCCCTACTACGGCTACGCCCGGCAGGACCGCCGCCCCCATTCGGCGCGGGTGCCCATCACGGCGCGGGTGGCGGCCGACTTCATCACCGTATCCGGCGCGGACAGGGTCATCACCGTGGATCTGCACGCTGATCAGATCCAGGGCTTCTTCGACATTCCGGTGGACAACATCTACGGCTCCACCTGTCTGATTCAGGACATGCACCAGACCAAGCAGATGGACAATGTGGTCATCGTCTCGCCCGACGTGGGCGGGGTGGTGCGCGCCCGCGCGGTGGCCAAGGCGCTGGATGTGGATCTGGCCATCATCGACAAGCGCCGCCCGCAGGCCAACGTGTCCGAGGTGATGAACGTCATCGGCGACATTGAGGGCCGCGACTGCATCATCGTTGACGACATGGTGGACACCGCCGGCACCCTGTGCAAGGGCGCGGCGGCGCTGATGGAGCGGGGCGCGAAGAGCGTTTCCGCCTATGTGACCCACCCGGTGCTGTCCGGCCCGGCGGTGGAGAACATCCGCAACTCCGCCCTGACGGAGCTGGTGGTCACCGACACCATTCCGCTGAGCGTGGCGGCGCGCGACTGCGACAAGATCCGACAGATCACCATCGCCAACATCCTCGGCGAGGCCATCCGCCGCGTCAATCAGGAAGAGTCCGTTACCGCCCTGATGGGCTGGAAGGGCTGATCCGAATCCCGTCGGGCGCCTGCCCGACGCCCTTTCGCCGCGATCCGGCTGGAAATCCCCTTGCAAATCAGTATAATGCGCCTTCCTTCGCACGGGGCGGAGGACGCCGTCGGGCCTGGTCGCGGGTCAAGTCGGCGTGAGACGACAATTTCAGGAGAGACGACATGTCTGGATACGATACGGTTTGGAAAGTGCGCAAGCGCACGGACGAAGGGAAGGGTGCGAGCCGCCGCCTTCGTCGTCAGGGACTGGTGCCCGGCGTCATCTACGGCGCGGGCAAGGAGCCGGTGCTGATCACCATCGAGAGCAACTTCATCGAGCACACCATCGAAGATCCGCGGGTGTACAACACCATCATCAAGATCGAGGTGGAAGGCGGTGACACCGAGGAGGCGGTGCTGAAGGAAGTGCAGCGCCATCAGGTCAATGGCCGCGTCACCCACGTGGACTTCCAGCGTATCGACGAGAGCCGCAAGATCCGCAAGCGCGTGCCGCTGCGCTTCGTCGGTCAGGACGTGGCCCCCGGCGTCAAGATGGGTGGCTTCATGACCTTCTTCCTCTCCTCCGTGGAGATCCGCTGCTATCCGAAGGACCTGCCCACCGAGATCGTGGTGGACGTGTCCGACATGCAGCCGGCCACCACCAAGCGTCTGTCCGATCTGACGCTGCCTGAAGGGGTGGAGCTGACCGCGCTGCTGCACGGCAAGCCCGAATACGACCAGGCGGTCGTGGCGGTCTCCAAGCCGAAGATCAAGAAGTAAGCTGCCACGGGCAGACGAACCGAACCGGCATATGTGCAAGGTCAGGGCGATCGTGGGGCTGGGCAATCCCGGCACCAGATACGAAGCGACCCGGCACAATGCCGGTTTTTGGTTTGTGGAGGAAGTGGCCCGCCGTGAAGGCGCGGCCTTTCGTCCAGAAGCCAAGTTTCACGGCGAGCTGGCCCGGGTGCAGGTGGGCGGCGAGGACCTCTGGCTGCTCAAGCCGGCCACCTTCATGAACCGCAGCGGGCTGGCGGTGCAGGCGCTGGCCCGTTTCTACAAACTGGCGCCGGAAAGCATTCTGGTGGCCCATGACGAGCTGGACCTGCCGGTGGGCACGGTGCGGCTCAAGCGTGGCGGTGGCCATGGCGGTCACAACGGCCTGAAGGACATCATCAAGGCGCTGGGCAGCCGTGAGTTCGGCCGCCTGCGCATCGGCATCGATCACCCGGGCGACCGCAATCAGGTGGTGGACTATGTGCTCAAGGCGCCGGGCAGGGCGGAGCGTGCCGTCATCGGCCAGGCCATTGACGAGGCCGTGCGCTGGCTGCCGGAGATCGTCTCCGGCGACTGGGCCACGGCCATGAACCACCTGCATTCATTCAAGGCATAAGAGGATTTCATCCATGGGATTCAAGTGCGGCATCGTCGGGCTGCCCAATGTGGGCAAGTCCACCCTGTTCAATGCGCTTACCAACGCCGGCATC
>NZ_WFYD01000016.1 GCF_015490265.1 Sulfurivirga sp.
CGGTGTGGGCGTACCTGGAAAAATCAGGGGGGGAAGCCCCATCTCTGCGGCGGTTTTACTCTTCCGGTGCGGCGTAGATGTTGCCTGCCTCGTCAATGCGGATGGGATAGGGCTGCAGGTGATCACCCAGACAGGGCCCGTCCACACACTCACCGTCCTCGATCTTGAACCAGGCGTCATGCACCGAGCATTTCATGGTCTTCTGAAAGGGGTTCACATCCACCTTGTAGGCCTCATTGAGGGGGACATGCTGGTGCGGACAGTTGTTCACATAGGCCTTGACCGTGTCACCATCTCGGATGAGGATCAGGCTGACATCGCGGCCCGGTACCTTTGCAATAGTGGCTTTGGCGCTGCTGACATCTTCCACATTGGCCAGCGGCTGATCATCAGGTAGCGGTTCGAGCAGATTGTCCAGCCCCACCTGACGGCACTTGCGGGCCGCCAGCTGGCTGCCGTAGCGCACGGCGTCTTCCAGTGGGGCGCTTTCCAGCAGGCGGTGCAGGACTCCCGCCAGAAAGGTGTCACCCGCGCCGAGGGTGTCGCGCACGCGCACCTTTTCGGCCGGAACATGCTCAATGGTTCCGCCCGGTGCCTGATACCATGCGCCGTCTTCTCCCCAGGTGCAGATGATCTGCGCCTGCGGCGCCTGCTGGCGCAGGGCCTTGATGCAGGCAGGCCCGTCTTCGAAGCCCATGGCGCGGGCGTAATGTCGCCCGGTGAACAGCACATGCACCTGATCCAGAAGGGCTTCGATGCCGTCCCGCGGTTTTTCCAGCTCGAGCGAACGGGGCGTGTCGGGGCAGAAAGTGCGGGCGATATTGAGCATGCCCTTGAGCTCTTCGACATTACGGCCTTCAAAGTGCAGCCAGTCGAAGGATTCGATCTCAATCTTGGCGAAGTGTTCGAAATCCACCTCTGGCAGGTTGCGGTAGTGGACGATGGTGCGGCTGGCGCCAGCTTCAGGAATGAGAATGTAGCTGGTGGGCGTGTCCCCCTTGAGCTTGCGCTGTGCATGGCTCAGGTCGATGCCGCGGGCGGTGAGCAGCTCCGACAGCTGGCGGGCCTGTGCGTCCATGGCCAGTGTGGTCACCAGCGATGTTTCATGGCCCAGCTGAGTCAGTACATGGAGGGTATTGGCGGCATTGCCCCCCGGCTGTTGGTGACGGGCATCAGCCCGCAGCTCCTCATCCTCGGCCGGAAAGTGCGTCACATTCAGAATGACATCCAGTACCAGGTTGCCCACCGCCAGAATGCGTGCCATGTCTCTCTCCCGTCGTGGCTTGAAATGGGCGGCTATTTTACTGCAGTGGGGCGGTGTTTCGGCAAAAGTCAAGCCGGTGCATAACTTTTATTTTTCAGCATGAGGCAGGGCTGTCCCAGCAAGACAAACAAGTTAAAGTCATTTATTAAGTGGTTTGCAAGATATTGAAATTAAAGGGGTATAAGTTGAAGTTATATGGTGAAAAAATGAATCTTGTGTCCGTAGATTATTCACAGAAGCTGTGGATAACTTTGTGGAGAAGCATCGGGCTGTCGGCCTAAGTGCCCGTCCTTGCAGGGGGGATGTTAGGGTGCCCAAAAATGAGGCAGTGACGGCGTGAAAAATTTTGTGGTGCGACCTTTTGCGCCGGATCGCGTTTTGTCCTACCATAGCCGGCATAAAACACAAAAATACAGACAGACAATGGCGGGCTCCAAACCACATACTCTTCAGGTCACCTGCGCCAACTGTGGCCTGCAGCGGATCTGTTTTCCGCGCGGGCTGACCCAGCAGGAAATCGTTCGGCTTGATGCCATCCTTCAGTCCCAGCCCGTGGTGGGCAAGGGGGAGGCGGTCTTCAAGCAGGGTGAAGCGGCCAGGGCCATCTTTGCGCTCAAATCCGGCGTGGTCAAACTGTGTCGCTACGACCGGGCAGGCAACGAGATCATCCATACCTTCTACCTGCCGGGTGACGTCATTGGTCTGGAGGCGCTGGATCAACCGGTCTACCAGTATGATGCCATCGCCCTCGACCGCTGCAACCTGTGTCGGGTGGAAGTGGCTGATCTCGACCGGCTGGCGCAACAGATGCCCAATCTCAACCGTCAGGTGTTGCAGATGATGCGCCGGGAGCTGGAACTGGAACGGGCGCACTTCGAGAATGTTTCCAGTCGTTCGGCCGATCAGCGTCTGGCGCATTTCGTCTGGCATATCGCCGAGCGTTTCCGCGACCGCGGTTACGCCATGGATACCTTTCAGCTGCCCATCCTGCACAGGGACATCGCAACCCATCTGGGCCTGACGCCCGAGACGGTCTCCCGCATTCTGCGCAAATTCCATCAGCAGGGCATCCTCACCTGGCAGCGCAAGCAGGTGACGCTGCATGACCCCTGCGCCGTGCGCGAGCTGGCCGGCATAGAAGCCCCCCATGCGTCAGGGGAAGGCGAGGTGTGCCCGGTCTGTCAGGCCCATGTGGGCTGAGCCTGTCGCTGCCGCACGCAAACTTGACCTTGATCAAGTCATTCCCGCACAAATGCTGATTAAATAGGAGCCGCGTATGGAAATCGAGTTGATCGGTTCCTCCATAATGTAGCCCGCTTGACCCGAATGGCACGCCATTCGGGTTTTTTTGTTCGTTCCGCTTGAAATTCGCCGACTGTTCGCTATATTTCGTAGGAAAAGTTTCAAATATCCACCAAGAGGATCCAATCATGAAAAAGCTGACCACACTGTTTGCGGCGGGTTTTGTCGCACTGGCGCTGAGCGGCTGTAGCTCCACGCCCAAGGAAGAGACCAAGAAGCAGCCTGAGCGGGTGCAGACGACCGAGCAGACCAGCCAGCCTGCCGAGACCGGAACCGCTGCCGAGCAGGGCCTGAGCGCGGAGGCACTGCAGCAGAAGATCGCCGAGCTGCGCAAGGAGCGTGTCCATTTCGACTTTGACAAGTCCGCCATCAAGCCGGAGTTCTTCGATGTGATCAAGAAACAGGCCGACTTCATGGCCGAGAATCCCGATGTCAAGGTCACCATTGCCGGCTACTGTGATGAACGCGGAAGTCTGGAATACAACCTCGCGCTGGGCGAGCGCCGTGCCAATGCCGTCTACAATGCCCTTGTGGCTCAGGGCATCAGCCCGGAGCGGATTCAGACCGTAAGCTACGGTGAATCCTATCCGCTGGATCCGGCGCACAATGAGGCTGCCTGGTCCAAGAACCGTCGCGCCACCTTCGTCTATGGGGTGGGCGAGTTCGTGCGTCCCCACTGATCAAGTTCATACCAGGACCATCCAAAGCCTTTCCGCCGGTCGGAAAGGCTTTTTTGTTTGTGGAGCTGCTGCCGTGACAGAAAAGACACTCAAGGAACACCGTCTTGAGGACTACCGTCCACCTGCCTTCCACATTCCGGAGGTGGTGCTGACCTTCGAGCTGGACCCCACCGCCACCCAGGTACACAGCCGCCTTGAGGTGGAGCGCGTTGATGAGGGCGCCGAGCGGCTGATACTCAATGCCGAGAACATGCGTATCCATCAGGTCAAGCTGGATGGAGAGGCGCTGCCCGCCACACGCTGGACCCATCAGAACGATCTGCTCGTCATAGATGATGTGCCGGACCGTTTCACGCTGGAGATCAGCAACGAGATCGACCCGGTGCACAACACGGCGCTGGAAGGGCTGTATCAGTCTGGCGGCAACTTCTGCACCCAGTGTGAGGCGGAAGGCTTCCGACGCATCACCCCGTTTCTGGATCGGCCGGATGTGCTGAGTCGCTACCGGGTCACCCTGATTGCCGACAGGGGCAGATATCCCGTGCTGCTGTCCAATGGCAATCTGGTGGAGCAGGGCGAGCTGGATGGCGGGCGTCACTATGCCGTGTGGGAAGATCCGTGGAACAAGCCCTGTTACCTGTTCGCACTGGTGGCAGGTGAGCTGGACTGTATCGAGGACACCTTCGTCACCGCCGAAGGGCGCGAGGTGACGCTGCGCATCTGGGTGCAGCCTCACAACATCGACCGCTGCGATTTTGCCATGGCCGCGCTCAAGCGTGCCATGCGCTGGGACGAAGAGCGTTTTGGCCTGAGCTACGATCTGGACGTGTTCAATATCGTCGCCGTGGATGACTTCAACATGGGGGCGATGGAGAACAAGAGTCTCAATATCTTCAATTCCAAGTACATCCTCGCCAAGCCGGAAACGGCCACCGACACCGATTATGAGGGTATCGAATCGGTGGTGGCGCACGAGTATTTCCACAACTGGACCGGCAACCGCGTCACCTGCCGGGACTGGTTCCAGCTGACCCTCAAGGAGGGGCTGACCGTCTTCCGGGATCAGGAGTTCACCGCCGACATGCTGCTGCCTTCGGTCAAGCGCATTCAGGATGTGGTGCACCTGCGCCGCTACCAGTTCCCGGAGGATGCCGGCCCCATGGCGCATCCCATCCAACCTCGCGCCTATGTGAAGATGGATAACTTCTACACCATGACGGTGTATGAAAAGGGGGCCGAGGTGGTGCGTATCTACCAGACCTGGCTGGGGCGGGAGGGCTTCCGCCGTGGCATGGATCTCTATTTCGAGCGTCATGACGGGCAGGCGGTCACAGTGGAGGACTTCCGCAGCGCCATGGCGGATGCAAACGGCGTGGATCTGTCCCAGATGGCGGCCTGGTACCGGCAGCCGGGCACGCCTCACGTGGAAGTGATCCGGCACCACGATGCGGCACGGAACACGCTGACCCTCACCTTCACCCAGTCTCTCCCCAGAGTGGGCGATGAGTTCGAACCGTTGCCCATTCCCATCCGTCTGGGTCTGCTGGACGCCGGCGGCAAAACCTTGCCGCTGGAGGTGGAGGAGGGGATGGAGCACTGCCTGCCCGGACGCACGGCGGATGAAACCGTCTTTCTGCTGCGTGAGCGCAGCCAGCATCTGACCCTGGCGAATGTGCCGGCCGATGCCGTGCCCTCGCTGCTGCGTGACTTTTCCGCGCCGGTGGAGCTCAGGATGGATCTCTCCCGTGAGGAGCTGGCCCGGCTGGCCGCCCATGATGTGGATGACTTCGTGAGGTGGGAGGCGCTGCAGACGCTGGCGCTGCGCACGCTCATGGACAATGAGGCGCGTCTGGCCGCGGGTGAGCCGGCTCTGTGGGATGAAGCCTTCCTGAACGCCTATGGCACCCGTCTGGAGCGTGCGCTGGACGACCCGGCCTGGCATGCTCTGGCCCTCACGCTGCCGGATGAGGTCTATCTGGGCGAACAGTATGAAGTCATTCCCGTGGAGCGCCTGCATGCGCTGCGTCAGCAGCTGCAACGGGCGCTGGCTGAGCGCTTCGAGGCGCAGTGGGCGGCGCTGCATGACCGCCTTGAGGCGTTGAACGGACCCTATGCCTTCAATGCGCAGCAGTATGGACGCCGCAGCCTCAAGCTGCTGGCGCTGGCGCAGCTGGTGCGCCTTGAACGGGACAAATGGATCGAGCAGGCGGAATACCTCTACCGCCATGCCGACAACATGACCGAGCGTCTGGGCGCGCTGCGTGCGCTCATGCCTCTGACGCACCCGCTACGCAAGGCGCTGCTGGATGACTTCTACTATCGCTTCCGCGAGGATCCGCTGGTGGTGGACAAGTGGTTCGCCCTGCAGGCGGGCAGCGATCATGCGGACACGCTGGAGCACGTCCGGCTGCTGACCCGGCATCCTGCCTTCGATTACGCCAATCCCAACCGGGTGCGCAGCCTGCTGGGCGTCTTCGGCCAGAATCGGGCCGCCTTCCATCGGGCAGACGGGGCAGGTTACGCCTTCCTGGCAGAGGAAATCCTCAAGGTGGACCGCCTCAATCCGCAGACGGCTGCCCGCCTGCTGACCCCCTTCACCCAGTGGCGTCGCTTCGACACGGCGCGGCAGAACCTGATGAGGGCACAGCTGGAACGCATCTTGCAGACGGAAGGCGTGTCCAGCAACAGTCTGGAAATCGTGCAGCGTTCTCTGGAGATGACATGATGTGCTGAAGGGGTGGCGCGCTGAGGCGGGGCGGCAGGCCGGATGGTGTTCGCTGGCATGGCCGGTCTACCGGTCATTATTGGGCACGGTCTTGCTGTTCGGACGGACGGGGCGATGCCTGCCATGGGCGCTTGGTGCGTTGCTGTGGCTGACCGGGGCGGTGGCTTCCGCCGCTACGGTGGAGATCATTCCCCTTGAGCCGCGTGCAGTCGAGCCGTCCCCGTCTCCTTCGTCCTTCGGTTCCGGGGAACCGCTCCCGCAGGAAACGGGAGGCGGGTCGCCCGGCTCACCGGCTCGATGGTTTTCCCCGGAACAGCCCTTTGTGGCGCTGCTGCCCATGTCGGGCGATGATGCGCCTGCCGGTCGTGAACTGGCCAAGGCTCTGAAGAACGTGGCCGGTGAGCGGCTGCTTGCCATCATCGACACGACGCTGTTTGACGATGATGAACTGGCCCAGATGGCGGCGCTCTATGCGCCGAGCTGGGTGTTCGGCCCGCTGCGGCGTGCCCGGGCCGAGGCTTTCGCGGCTCGCAGGCCCGATCTGCCCATGCTGCGTCCGGCCGTCCGCTGCCCGCCGCAGGCACGCCACTGCCTGGCGCTCCTGCCGTCCTCGGAACGAGTGTTTCTGCATCATTTCTGGCCTGAAAAGGAATCGCGGGCGCTCTATGTGATCGACGCGGCTTTCTGGCGGCGTCTGCCACCGTCCATACGCAAGATTCTGCCACGGTTGACGGCTGTCGCCATCATCGATGGCATGGATGAGCATGCGCTGGGTCACCTGACAGGTCGGCAGGCCAGCCAGCGACGCATCAGCTGGCTGCGGGCCACGCTGCGCCATCCTGTCACCGCCTCTCCACGCACTCGGCAGGATGTGGAGCGTGTGGTGCTTGCGCTGCCGCTGGATAGCGCCTATCGGGTGCGCACGTTGCTTGATTTCTGGCAGCTGCCAGCGGCCGAGTTCGACTGGCTGCCCACCCGTCCCGTGATGCCCACCAAACTGTGGCATGGCGGGCGTCTCTGGCCCCCGACCAGAGCTTTCCTTCCCCCGTTGTTTGTGCAGAAAAACGCCGATGATGAAAAAGTTGGCATTTTTCGTGCTTTGGCCCAGACGGTGGCAACGATTCTGCGAACGCGTTTCGCACCGGATGTTGTCACACCGCTGGGCATCACGGTTGAGGACCGTTTCGGCTGGCGACTGGACCTCCGGCCCCTGCGCCTGCAGGGCGCCAGCCTGAGCGGAAACGAGCAATGACAGGGGGTCTGCGTGGCAGACGAAGATCAGATCAACGAACTTGACAGCATCGACGCGCTGCTGGAAGAGGCCGAGCAGGCCCTTGAGGAAGCAGAGCCGGAAATGCTGACCGATGCACCGGAGACGGCAGAGGAGGATGGTCTGACCTCGGCGCCCGAGACGCCGGCTGCGTCACCCCCTGAACCCGAGCCGGCCTCCCCGAAGCCCGAGCCGGAGACAACGCCGGAACCGGAGGCGGCAGCCGAGCCGGCTGCCCGGACCCCTGAGGCGGAAACGGCCTCTTCTCAGGCGGAAGAGGCGTCCCTCCCCAGCTTCCTGCCGGAGGACGAGGAGGAGGCGCCGGTTGACGCCGGCCCCCCCGCCGAGGCGCCCGTGGCGGCAGCGGCGGAGAAGAAGGCGGATCAGAGGAAAGGGGAAGACGAACCTTTGCCGGAACACCTCAGAAAAAAGCCGGTGAAGGGTATCAAGGACAACGAACTGACGGCGGCAGACATGGACAAGCTCAAGAAACTCATACTGATCTTCGGCATCACCACGGTCACGCTGGTCACCATCGTCATGGGGCTGACGGTGTGGGCGGCCATTGCCGCCTCCACCACCCATCTGGATGAGGAGACCACGGGTCTGCTGGAGGAGCTCAAGGCGGGTATCGAACATGTGGCCGCCAAGTCGGAGCGCCAGGACAAGACTCTGGCGGCAGTGGAGAAGAAGATTGACGCGCTCAGTTTCCAGCTGGAGCAGATCAACGCGGACATCGGCAAGCTGGAAGAGCAGATGAGTAAGGGTGTATCCACCTCCGCTGCCGGGCATGGGGAGCCTGCACCGGCGGCAGGCCACGGAGGCGGACATGAGGCGCATGGCGCTGCGAAGACATCACATGCCGTGTCTGCGCCCGCGCCGGTCGCTGCCGTAATGGATCCTGACCTGAAGAAGACGCTTGGCAGTGTCAACAGCCGCCTGATTCGCACCCAGAAGAAGGTGGACCTGATCTACGCCCGCCTGCTGAAGTTGCAGAAGCAGTATCAGGCGATGCTCAATGCGCTGGTGAGGGTGCGCAAGACACTCAAGGCCCAGCAGGCGGCGCAGGCCGAGGCGAAAAAGCCGAAGAAACAGCAGGAATACTATCGCTATGAGGCGCCGGTTCTGGATCCGGCCAGCATCGGCGCCTACCCGTAATCCCGAGTTCAACCCGCAACACGAGGAGCTGGAACCATGAAAATGAAACACGCAATCGCAGTGGCGGGCGGCATGGGGCTGATGGCCCTGGCAGGCTGCCAGCAGACGCCGGCAAGGCAGGCAGCGCCCCAGCCGAAGCCGGTGGTGGCTCAGGTGCAGCAGGCAAAGCCCCAGCCGAAGCCGGCCCCGGTGGTGCGCAAGCGTGCACCCCGCAAGCCGCAGCTGATCAAGATTGTCGGCATCGGCTATGGCTCGGAGAGCACCTATGAGGGCTACACGCCCGGCCAGCGCCGTCTGATGGCCATCCGCGCCTCCAAGCTGGACGCCTACCGTTCGCTGGCGGAGCAGCTCTATGGCATCAAGATCGACTCCAATACCACGGTGTCGGCGCTGATGGCGCGCAGCGACAGCTTCCGCGCCCGGGTCAACGCCATCGTGCGTGGCGCGCGGGTAGTGAGCGTGACGCCGCTGGCGGACCACAACTACGAAACCATTCTGGAGGTCTATGTGGACAAGGCGTTCTTCCGTCAGAACTTCATCTATTCCGCCGACGGCTGTGGTGCGGATGGCTGCTATCCGGACGAGGCCTACCGCATTGAAGAGGTGCGCTGCGACGGGCGCATGAACTGCACCACGGCCAGACACTGAGTGACAGGGAGGGCGCTGCCGTGAGAAGAGTGGCCATTGCCGCGCTGGGGCTGGCAGGTCTGCTGCTGGTGGCCGATACCGTCTCGGCGGCGAGCATCAGCACCCGGGTGCGCATTCTTGAGCACAAGGTGCGCAAGCACGACCGGCAGATTCGCGCCAACAGCCATGCGGTGCAGCGCCAGCAAAAACAGCTCAGGGCGGGACTGGCGAAAGTGGACCGGCTCAACAGGCGGGTTGAGCAGCTGGAAAAGCGGGTGGAACAACTGTCGCATCCGAAGCAGGATCCGCGCTACAGCTTCCCATAACGGGGTCTCCCCCATTTTTGCAGGATGCCGGTTTCTGCGCCGGCGGAAAAACGAAAAAAGCCCCGGAAAACCGGGGCTTTTTCGTGCCTGGACGGTTTGCGGGCTGGTTCAGGCGTCGTTGAGGTGCTCGACAGCCTCCAGAATGTGCAGACCGGCCTCGTTGACGCTGTTCTTGCCCACATAGTGGGCTTCCCGTGCGGCCACATAGGCCTTTTCGAACGCCTCTTCCGACAGACCGGAGCGGTCGATGGCCTGCTTGAGGTTCTTCGGCTGCATGCGGATCTTGCGCTCCTTCACATACAGCGTGCCCACCTCGGCGATGGCGTGGATGACCCGGTAGAGGGTCGGGTTGAGGGGGGCGCCGAAGCCGGACGGCACGCCGCTGATGGCCAGATCCACCAGTTCGCCGGCCTGGGTTTCCACGATGTTGCCATCGGGCAGCACCTTGATCCAGCCGAAAGCTTCCAGCTGTTCCAGCGCCCATTTGACCTCTTCCCTGTGCAGCGGGTCGCCGTAGCCTTCCAGCAGGTTGTCAACAGTGGTGCCACTCTTGCCGATCTTGCGGAAGATCTCCGCCATGAAAGCGGTCATCAGCGGCAGACGCTCCACTTCACCGGCCAGCTTGCAGTAGAAGCGACCGGAGTGAGTGGCCTCGAACTCGCCCAGCAAACGCTCGTCACGCGCCTGACGCACCCAGTGGATGTTGGGTGCCAGAAACAGCTCGTTGCCATGCAGCAGCGTCTTCAGGCCGGTGGAGCTGATGCTGCGGGTGGCCGTCTTCTGGTCTTCCACCACCTGGCGGCCATGATCGGTCAGTTCGAACACGGCGTGGCCGTTCTTGCTGACGCTTTCACGCACCAGCCCGAAGGCTTCCAGGGCGTAGAGCATCTCGCGCAGGTTGAAATTTTCTTCGAACCAGCGCATCTTGTCCTTGGCTTCCATGAAGGCCTTGAGCACGCGGCTCTTGCGCTTGGGCATGGTCTCCATGTAGCGGCCGTATTCACCCACAAACTTCTCAAACTTGGCGATCTGCCGCTCCACCAGCTCGCGGTGGATTTCCGCCAGATCCACCAGCCGGTTGGGATCACTGGCGTATTTCTCGTGCAGGTGGTCGAGGGTGAGCAGCAGCTCGGCTTCCTCTTCGCTCAGGGCGATGGTGCGCGGCGCGGATTCCGGCATGTCACGGTAGATGCGCCAGGCTTCCAGTGCCGCCTCACCGGCCGGGGTCAGCTCGTCATCCGCGATCATGTTGAGACTGGCCAGCATCAGCTGGGCTTCTTCGGTGACCGGCTCACCATCGGCGAAGCGGGCCAGCTGTTCCAGAATGGAGGCGGAGAGGATGTCGCCTTCCTCGCGGGTGACGCCCATCTCCAGCGCCCGCTTGACCGCCTGACCCAGGCCGGTGAAGGTGACCACTTCGCCCTCGGGCACGGAGTAGGCGATCAGGCGCATCTGTTCCAGCTCGTCCTTGAGCGCGCCGTCCACTTTCAGATTGATGGCTTCGGTCGGCCCGGTGGGAGACTGACGGATGGCCTCGGCCAGCTCGGGGTTGATGCTCAGCTCCGGACGCAGGTGGAACCAGGCGTCCAGGATGGTCTGGCCTGCCTCATTCACCACGCGCATGGTCTTTTTGGTTTCCTCATCCTTGACGGTGTCTGCCAGACCCCGGCCGGAGAGCGCCTCCCAGGTGAGGTCGGTGACCTGTCCGGCGCTGATGCCGGCATCCAGCATGGCGATGACTTCGCTTGCCAGCCAGCGCCAGCCCGGTTTCCATTCGCCTGTGGGTGCGACATGGCCGGCATCGATGGCGTCCTTGAGCACCTGGGCGATCATTCGACCACCGTGGGTCAGGTGTGCCTGCGCCGGGGTGGGCAGCGCCACCAGTCCAGCCAGCTGCATGTCGCGCAGCGCCGAGTCATTGAGGGATTCGGGGTTGATGGGGGAATCCTGTTCCAGCAGCTTGAGCAGCAGCTCCGCATGAAGTTGTTTGATCAGCATGTGTGTTCTCCTTTCTTTCGTGAATCGATGTTGCCGACTTTCTTGTGGGGGCATGTGGCGGAGAATGCAAGAGCGGGGGCCGATATAATGCGCGCCATGCATCCCTATCGACGACAGGATTTCCATTTCGAACTGCCGGAGGCGCTCATCGCCCGCCACCCGGCGCAGGAACGCAGCGCCAGCCGTCTGCTGGTGCTGGGCGAGCGGCTCGAAGACCGCCAGTTCCGCGATCTGCCGGACTATCTGCGCCCCGGTGATCTGCTGGTGTTCAACGACACGCGGGTCATGCCGGCGCGTCTGTATGGCCACAAGCGCACCGGCGGAAAGATCGAATTGCTCATCGAGCGGGTGCTGGCGGCACGGGAGGCCCTTGCCCATGTGCGCGCCAACCGGGCACCGAAGCCCGGCACCGAACTGCTGATCGAGGGACAGGTGCCGGTAACGGTGCTGGGTCGGGAGCATGACCTGTTCCGCTTGCGGCTGGACGAGGCCAGCGACGACTGGTCAGGGATCATGGAGCGGTTCGGCCACATGCCGCTGCCGCCCTATATCGACCGCCCGGACGAACAGACCGATGCCGAGCGCTACCAGACCATCTATGGCCGGCGCGAGGGTGCCGTGGCGGCGCCCACGGCAGGGCTGCATTTCGACGAGCCGCTGCTGGAAACCCTGCGGGCACAGGGGATCGAGTTCGGTTATGTCACCCTGCATGTGGGGGCGGGCACCTTCAAGCCGGTGCAGGTGGAGGACATTCGTGAGCACCGCATGCACAGCGAGTGGATCGAAGTCTCCCCGGAGCTGGTGCAACAGGTGGCGGCCACCCGTGAACGGGGCGGGCGGGTGGTGGCTGTGGGCACTACGGCAGTGCGTTGTCTGGAAAGTGCCTCGCAATCAGGCCAGCTGCGCCCCATGCAGGGGGAGACGGACATTTTCATCACGCCCGGCTACCGTTTCCGGCAGGTGGATCTGCTCATCACCAACTTCCACCTGCCCGAGTCCACCCTGATCATGCTGGTGAGCGCCTTCGCCGGCCATGCGCGCACCATGGCCGCCTACCGCCACGCGGTCGAGCAGGGCTACCGCTTCTTCAGCTATGGTGATGCCATGCTGGTCTATCCGGAGAAAGATGATGCAGTTTGAATTGCTGGCCACCGATGGCCGAGCCCGGCGCGGTCGGCTGATTTTCGATCGTGGCGTGGTGGACACGCCCGCTTTCATGCCCGTGGGTACCTATGGCACCGTCAAGGCGATGACGCCGGAGGAGCTCAAGGGTCTGGGGGCGCAGATCATTCTGGGAAACACTTTCCATCTGGCGCTGCGCCCGGGCACGGAGATCATTCGGCTGCATGGCGACCTGCATGATTTCATGCACTGGGACGGACCGATTCTGACCGACTCCGGCGGCTTTCAGGTCTACAGTCTGGGGCAGATGCGCAAGATCCGGGAGGAAGGGGTCACCTTCCGCAGCCCGGTCAATGGCGAGAAGATCTTCATGGGGCCGGAAGAGTCCATGCGGATCCAGCGTGAGCTGGGGTCGGACATTGTGATGATCTTTGACGAGTGCACACCCTATCCGGCGGATCATGAAACCGCGCGGCTGTCCATGGAGCTGTCGTTGCGCTGGGCCGAGCGTAGCAGGCGCGCCCATGGCGACAACCCGGCGGCGCTGTTCGGCATCGTGCAGGGGGGCATGTATGAGGACCTGCGCAAGCGCTCCGCCGAAGCGCTGCAGCAGATCGGCTTCGATGGCTATGCCATCGGCGGGCTTTCGGTGGGGGAGCCGAAGGAAGAGATGATGCGCGTGCTGGACTTCACCGAGCCTGAGCTGCCCGCCGACAGGCCCCGCTACCTGATGGGTGTGGGCAAGCCGGAGGATCTGGTGGAGGCGGTGCGCCGCGGCATCGACATGTTCGACTGCGTCATCCCCACCCGCAATGCCCGCAACGGTTTTCTCTTCACCCGCAGTGGGGTAGTCAAGATCCGCAACGCGGCGCACAAGCGCAGCACAGAACCGGTGGATCAAACCTGCGACTGCTACACCTGCCGCAACTATTCCCGTGCCTACCTACATCATCTGGACCGCTGTGGCGAGATTCTCGGCGCCCGGCTCAATACGCTGCACAACCTGCACTACTATCAGACGCTGATGCGGGAGATGCGGGAGGCCATTGCAGCGGGTGCCTTTGAGCGCTTCGTGGAGGACTTCTATACCGCCCGGGGTGAGACGGTACCGCCGCTGGATTAAGCGGGGGCTTTATGCCACAATAGCGCGGGTTCAAATCTGTCTTCAAGGAGTGTAAAGAATGAGTCTGCTTATCGCCAATGCATGGGCCGAAGGTGCGGCCGCCCAACCTCAGGCTGGTGGCTGGGAGGGCCTGATCCCGTTGCTGATCCTGTTTGTCATCTTCTATTTTCTGCTGATTCGTCCTCAACAGAAAAAGGTCAAGGAACACAAGCAGTTGGTGGAGTCTCTCAAGAAAGGGGATGAGGTGTCCACCTACGGCGGGATCGTAGGCAAGATCCGCGATCTGGACGAAAATTTCGTCGATCTGGAAGTGGCCGACGGTGTGGTGGTGAAGGTGGAGCGGCAGAATGTCGCCCGCCTGCTGCCCAAGGGCACGCTCTCCGGCCGCGCGGCGGAGTAAATCGGCACGGTTGAATGAAAAGGGGCCTTGCGCCCCTTTTTCCGTTTCTACAGCAGAAAGAGAGCATCATGTTTCAGACGCGCAGTCAGACGGTGGTCAATCGCTATCCCGCCTGGAAATACATCCTGATGGGCATCATCATCCTGTTGAGCACACTCTACGCGCTGCCCAATCTGTTCGGTGAAGATCCGGCGGTGCAGGTCTCACCGGCCAAGATGGTTCAGTTCGACCAGAACACGGTGCAGACCATCGAGCAGGCACTGAAAAAGGCGGGCCTTGCACCCAGGTCGGTGGAGTTTGACGGGCGCCAGCTGCTGCTGCGCTTTGACAGCACCGAAGACCAGCTCAAGGCCAAGGCGGTCATCCGCGAACTTATGGGCCGCAAGGCGGTGGTAGCACTCAACCTGGCGCCGGCCACGCCCAAGTGGCTTGCGGCCATCGGCGCAAAACCCATGTATCTGGGGCTGGATCTGCGCGGTGGGGTGCACTTTCTGCTGGATGTGGACATGGAGACGGCCATCGCCAAGGCCTATGCCCGCTATGCCGAAGATGTGCGCAGCCTGCTGCGGGAGCACCGCATCCGCTACGGCAGCATCAAGGGTGAGAAGGACCGCCTGATCATCGGTCTGCGCAAGGCGGAGGACGCCGAGCAGGTGAAGGCGCTGATCCGCAAGCAGTATGGGCGTGAGCTGGTACTGGATGAGCAGGCGTCAGATGCTACCCATCTGGTTTTCCATCTCAGCCCTCAGACGCTCAAGCAGACCAAGCAGTATGCGCTCAAGCAGAACATTACCACTCTGCGCAACCGCATCAACGAACTGGGTGTGGCCGAACCCATCGTGCAGCAGCAGGGTGAGCGGCGCATCGTGGTGCAGCTGCCGGGCGTGCAGGACACCGCCCGCGCCAAGGAGATCCTCGGGGCCACCGCCACGCTGGAGTTCCGGCTGGTGGATGAGGAGCATGATCCCGAGCAGGCGGCGCGCAGCGGCCGTGTGCCGCCGGGGTCCCGCCTGTATCACTTCCGTGACGGCCGCCCCATTCTGCTGAAGAACCGCGTCATCGTCAGCGGCGAGAATGTGATTAATGCCCAGAGCGGCATTGAGCAGCAGAGCGGCA
Organism: Sulfurivirga sp.; assembly: GCF_015490265.1. Classification (GTDB taxonomy): domain Bacteria; phylum Pseudomonadota; class Gammaproteobacteria; order Thiomicrospirales; family Thiomicrospiraceae; genus Sulfurivirga. The sequence continues at coordinate 15,112 of NZ_WFYD01000016.1, forward strand.
CCCCCATGGTATCGGTGACGCTGGACGCCGCAGGCGGGCGCAAGATGCTGGCCACCACCAAGAAGAACGTGGGCCGGCGCATGGCGGTGGTCTATATCGAGAACAAGGTGGAGACGGTCGAGAAGAACGGCAAGAAGGTCAAGAAGCGCAGCGTCACCCGTGACGTGATCAATGCGGCGGTGATCCGTGACCAGTTTGCCAACCGTTTCCAGATCACCGGACTGGATTCCAGCGAGGAGGCGCAGAACCTGGCACTGCTGCTGCGTGCCGGCGCGCTGGCTGCCCCCATGGAGATTGTGGAAGAGCGCACCATCGGCCCGAGCCTGGGACAGGACAACATCAATCAGGGCTTCATGTCCGTGGTGGTGGGCTTCGTGCTGGTGCTGCTGTTCATGATCTGGCGCTACAAGGTGTTCGGCGTGATCGCCAATGTGGCGCTGACGCTTAATCTGGTCATTCTGGTGGCGGTGCTCTCCCTGCTGCAGGCCACACTGACCCTGCCGGGCATTGCCGGTATCGTGCTGACGGTGGGCATGGCGGTGGACGCCAACGTGCTCATCTATGAGCGCATCAAGGAGGAGCTGCGTGCCGGTCAGTCAG
>NZ_WFYD01000017.1 GCF_015490265.1 Sulfurivirga sp.
CCACATCCACTGCCGCTTCTGCTTCCGCCGCCACTACCCCTATGAGGAGACGCTGGGCGAGGACGCCTGGGAGGCCACGCTCGATTACCTGCGCCGCCACGAGGAGATCCACGAGGTCATCCTCAGCGGCGGCGACCCCTTCACCCTGTCGGAACCACAGCTGACCGCCCGCTGCCGCAATCTGGAACAGATCGAACATCTGCGCACCCTGCGGGTGCACAGCCGCACCCCCGTGGTTGCGCCCGATCTGGCGCCTTCCGGAAACTGGCTGGAATGGGCCGCCACCAGCCGGCTGCAGGTGGTGGTGATGATCCACTGCAACCATCCGGACGAGCTGGCCGAGGACACCGCTGACCTCTTCACCCGCTACCGGCAGGCGGGGCTGACGCTGCTCAACCAGAGCGTACTGCTCAGAGGCGTCAATGACGACGAGGCCGTGCTGGAACGGCTCAGCCACACCCTGTGGCAGCAGGGCGTGCTGCCCTGCTACCTGCACCTGCTGGACCGGGTGCAGGGCACGGCCCACTTCGAGGTGGACGCAGCCCGCGGACGGCAGTTGATAGAATACCTGCGCCGCCGCCTGCCGGGCTATCTGGTGCCAAGACTGGTGCGCGAGGAGCCGGGCGCACCGTCCAAAACCCCCGTGGAGGCCCCTTGAAGAACCTGATCAAACTGGCCATCGCCGCCGCACTGCTGCTGTTTCTCTTCCACGAGGTGGATGCCGCCCGGGTCTGGCAGACCATCGAACGGGCAAGCCTGCCGCTGCTGGCCGCCGCGCTGCTCATGCAGCTGTTCAGCCAGACGGTGGCTGCCTTCCGCTGGAAGCTGATCATGGACCGTCTCGACTTCCCCCACGGTTTCGGCTTTTACCTGCGCAGCTACTTCAAGGGGGCGCTGTTCAACCAAGTGCTGCCCACCAGCATCGGCGGCGACGCTTACAGAGTGGCCGAGGTGCACGCCCATGGCGCGCCGCTCAAGGAGGCCTTCTACGCCATCTTCATCGACCGCATCATGGGGCTGATCGGCCTGATCCTGCTCAACATTCTGGCGGTGGCCTGGGCGCCGAAAGACCTGTTTCCCGCCGTGCTGCTCTATACCCTGATCACCGTCACGCTGGCGGCGCTGGTGGGCTTCTTCACCCTGCTGTGGCTGCACCGGGTGCAGACCCTGCGGCGCTGGACGCTCACCCGCCTGCTGGCGGAACTGTCCGAGCGCTTTCACCGCGTCTATCGCCGTCCACGCGACATGGCCCTGCAGGTGGGCCTGTCCCTGCTGACTCACCTGCTCGGCATGTTCACCGTCTTCGGCATCGGGCATGCCGTGGGCATCGATGAGCCCATCGGCTTCTATCTGGCCCTCACCCCACCGGCCATCCTGCTGACGGTGCTGCCGATCACCTTTGCCGGCTGGGGCGTGCGCGAAGGGGCGCTGATCGCCCTGTTCCGACTCATCGGCACGCCTGAGCCTACGGCGCTGGCCATGTCGGTGCTGTATGGTATGATGCTGATCCTCGCCGCCCTGCCGGGCGTCTACTTTTACCTGACCTCCAGACACCGCTGGCTATGAACGTCGACACCATGCGCAAGGTGGACTACTGGCTGGGCATTCCGCTCACCGCCCTGTCCACCCCCCTGATCAAACTGGTCCAGCTGTTCACGGCACCCCGCCAGCCGGATACGCCCAGAAACATCCTGTTCGTGGAACTGTCCGAAATGGGCAGCACCATTCTGGCCGACCCGGCCATGCGCGAGGCGGCGGAAAAGTTCAATGCGCGGCTGCACTTTGTCATCTTCGCCAAGAACCGCCCCAGTCTGGAGCTGCTGGATACGGTGCCGCGGGAGAACGTCTTCACCCTGCGGGAAGACAGCCTGGTCAGCCTCATCGTGGACGCGCTGCGCTTCATCCGCTGGTGCCGCCAGCGCAACATCGACACCGCCATCGACCTGGAGCTGTTCTCCCGCGCCTCGGCGCTGCTGACCGGCTGGAGTTTCGCCCGGCGGCGGGTGGGCTTCCACAACTTCCACGGCGAAGGCCTGTGGCGGGGCGATCTGCTCACCCACAAGGTGCTCTACAACCCGCACATGCACATCAGCCGCAACTTCATGGCGCTGGTGCGCGCGCTGGAACAGCCGCAGCCGCAGGTGCCCTATACCAAGGTGGCCATCCACCCGGAAGACATCCGCCTGCGTCAGGTGGAGGTCACCCCGGCGCAGCAACAGGCCATGATTGAAAAGATTCAGGCCCGCGCGCCCGGCTTCGACCCGGAGCGCCACCGGTTGGCGCTGATCAACCCCAACGCCTCCGAACTGCTGCCCCAGCGCCGCTGGCCGCAGGACAACTACCGGCAACTGATGCAGCGGCTGCTGGCGCGCTACGATGACCTCTATGTGCTCATCACCGGCGCGCCCGCCGAGGCGGAAGAGGCCGAAGCGCTGAAAGAAAGCGTGGGCCATGAACGCTGCATCAACTTCGCCGGCGGCTGCAAGTTCGCCGAGCTGCCCCACCTCTACAGCGTCAGCACGGTGATGGTCACCAACGACTCCGGACCGGGGCACTTCTCCGCCATCACCCCGCTGAAGACCTTCGTGCTCTTCGGACCGGAAACCCCCGCCCTCTACGGCTCGCTGGGCAACAGCACCCCCATCTGGGCCGGACTGGCCTGCTCGCCGTGCGTCTCCGCGGCCAACCACCGCAAGACCCCCTGCACCGACCCGGTGTGCATGCGTGCCATCAGCGTGGACGAAGTGTTCGACAGGGTATGCGCCCATCTGGACGCCCCGGGCACAGACAGCGTATAACCCTGATTGACCTCACCTCCACACCTGCTGCCTGCCATCTTTGCAGGTGCCATTTTTAAGGCACGCATTACACTGCAAAACCTCAAAGAAAAATCAACGTTCCCACTCTTTTGCACACCTGAGAAAAAATTAATTTTTCTTTGAAGTTTTCCCTGTCGCCGGACACAAAAAAACCCGGCGCATGGCCGGGTTGTTCTGCTGTCCGGTTCGGTCCGCGCTTAACGCTTGGAGAACTGCGGACGACGGCGTGCCTTGTGCAGGCCCACCTTCTTGCGCTCCACCTCGCGGGCGTCGCGGGTCAGCAGACCGCGGGCGCGCAGCGCCGGACGGTTCTCTTCACTGTACTCCACCAGCGCGCGGGCGATGCCCAGACGGATGGCGCCGGCCTGGCCGGTGGTGCCACCGCCCTTGACGGTGATGTAGGCGTCAAACTTGCCCTCGGACTGCGTGGCCTCGAACGGCTGATTGATGATCATCAGATCGGTCTCACGGGCGAAGAAGTCTTTGATGTCACGACCGTTGACGGTCATCTTGCCGGTGCCGGGGCGCAGGAATACGCGCGCGACGGAGCTCTTGCGACGACCGGTTCCGTAGTACTGTTCAGTTGCCATGGATGTCACCTCTTATGCCTTGATTTCCAGGGGTTTCGGCTGCTGTGCCGCATGGGGATGTTCGCTGCCAGCGTAAACTTTCAGTTTCTTCAGCATGGCGCGACCCAACGGCCCGCGAGGCAACATGCCCTTGACGGCCAACTGAATCACACGCTCCGGAGAGCGCTGGATCATTTCCTCGAAAGTGAAGGTCTTGAGGTTGCCCACATAACCGGTGTGGCGATAGTACTTCTTGTCCTTGCGCTTCTTGCCGGTCACGGCCACCTTCTCGGCGTTGATCACGACGATGTAGTCGCCGGTGTCGACGTGCGGGGTGTACTCGGGCTTGTGCTTGCCGCGCAGACGCGCCGCGATCTCGGCGGCCAGACGGCCCAGCGTCTTGCCTTCCGCATCGACGATGTACCAGTCGCGCTTCACTTCCTCGGGTTTTGCAACGAATGTCTTCATTTCGGTTTCCTGAAATTTGTGCTCAAATCCAATCAACGGCCCGCAGGCCACCTGACGTTAACGGGATGTCGGGGAAAGGATTTGCAAGCCGGCAATTATACCCGACCGATTTTCACATGGCAAAACGTTTGCGCATCCTCCATCCGTCACACTTGTTCAAGCCTTATCGGGCCAAAACCCCGATAAAATGGCGCGAAACACAACCATGGAGCCTCTCATGCCGCTGTCTCTGCGCCCGTTGCCGTCCGTTCTGCTGCTGCTTTCCATCCTGCTGCTGAATGCCTGCAGCAGCTACCCCATGGGCATGAGCGAAAAGGAGTGGAAGGCGCTGCCGCCGGACAAACGCGCCGAACTGCTCAAGCTGGCGGCGAAACAGAAGCACGAGGAAGAGCTGGCCCGCCTGCGCGCCGAGGAAGCGGAAGCCAAGGCGCGCGCCGAGATCGAAACCGCCCGCCAGCAGGCGCTGGCCCGTCTCTACAGCCGCCTGCGCTACGGTGAAGTGCTCAATCTCAGCATGGAAGGCGGCGAAGGCTACTTCTACCGCTACCGGCCCATCATGCCCAACAGCTGGCTGCTGACCATCGGCACCACTCAAAAGCTGCAGCTGCGCAGCGACCGGGGGGATGTCATCGACCTGTGGGCCCGCTACGCTCCCGGCAAGCTGCTGCTGTGTTCGGTAAAACCCGGACGCGAAGACTACGACGTGAACGCCTGCACCGTGCTCATCGACCATTTCTGGGATCGGGGAGAGCGCCGCCGCATCAATGTGCCGCGTCCATGGAACCGCAAGAAGCCGCTGCTGCGCAATGTCAGCGTGTGGCTGCGCTACGCACCGTTGCGCTCATCCGGCCGCTACTGTGACTGAGGCGGCAAGATAGAGCTGCCACAGTCCGAAACCGGCCACCAGCGCGCCGGCCAGCCGCTGCAGCCACACCTTCTGTGCCAGACGGGTGAAATAGAAGGCAAACACGCCCATGAGCATCAGGTTGGGCAGCGTGCCCAGCCCGAAGGCCGCCAGCAGCGCCGCCCCCTGAAGCGCCCCGCCGCTGGCAAGCGCCCATACCAGCATGGAATAGACCAGCCCGCAGGGCAGCCAGCCCCACACCGCTCCATACAGCCACGCCTGCGGCAGGCTGCGCACCGGCGTCAGTTTCTGCGCCCAGGGTTGAATGCGCCGCCACAGCCGCCCACCCAGCTTTTCGATGGCAACAATGCCGCGCCAGACGCCTGCCAGATACAACCCCAGCGAGATCATGAGCAGGCCCGCGACCGCCTGCAACACCTGCTGCGCCGGCAGGAAGACAGCCAGATTGGTCAGGGAGGCTCCCAGCCATCCGAACAGCGCGCCGGCGACCGCGTAGCTGGAAATGCGGCCCAGATTGTAGGCCAGCTGATACAGCAGCGTGCGGGCGCGCGCCTGCTGCACGCTCTTCGGCAGACCGAAGGTGAGCGTCCCCACCACACCACCGCACATGCCCAGACAGTGCACCCCGCCGAGCAGCCCCACCAGCATGGCGCTTGCGAGCATCTCCCAGTTCACAGCAACCCTCCCGGGAGCCGGCGGAGGGAAAGCGCCTCCTGCACATCCACCGCTTCAATACGCATATGACCCGCCATGTCGGCCAGCGTGCGCGCCAGCCGCAGCAGGCGCACATAGCTGCGTGCGCTCAGCCCCAGCCGCTGCATGGCCTGCTCCAGCAGCGCCTTTTCCTTCGGCCCCAGCGCCGCATGCTGCGTCAACGCCGCACCGTCGAGCTGGCCATTGAAGCATCCCTGCCGCTCAAGTTGCCGCTGCCACGCCGCCGTCACCCGCGCCCGCACCTCGGCGCTGCTTTCCCCCGCCGGCAGGTGGATCAGCTCACCCGGTTCCACCGCCTGCATGGCGATGAAGATGTCGATGCGGTCCAGCAGCGGGCCGGAGAGCTTGTCCAGATAGCGGCGCACCTGATCGGGCGTGCTGCGGGATCGGGGACTGCCGGGCCAGTGCCCGTCAGGCGAGGGGTTGGCGGCGTAAAGCGTCACGTGAGGCCGGGCGGGAAAACGCACCTGGTTGCGCGCCCGTGCAAGATGCACCTCACCGCTTTCCAGCGGTGCCCGCAATGATTCAAGCGCATCGCGACGGAACTCCGGCAGCTCGTCCAGAAACAGCACACCCCGATGCGCCAGACTGATCAGCCCCGGACGTGGCGGCTGGCCGCCCCCCACCAGACCCGCCGTGGAGACGGTGCTCTCCCCTTTCAGATAGGGCGGCTGGAAGAACTGCTCCGGAGGGCGGGACCGACCGGCAACCGACCAGATGGCGGCCACCTCCTGCGCCGCTTCCAGCGACAGGGCCGGCATGAGCGTGGGCACCCGTTCGGCCAGCATGCTCTTGCCACAACCGGGCGGCCCCATCATCAGGGCGCCGTGACCGCCGCTGACGGCCACCTCCAGCGCCCGACGCGCCTGCAGCTGCCCCTTGACATCGGACCAGTCCACCGCGAACTGCGGCGCCTGTGGCGGCACAGGGTCGGGCGTGGACAGGGCACCCTCTCCCTGCGCCCAGGCCGCGATCTCGCTCAGGTGGCCGGCCCCCTGCACGGTCAGCGCCGGCAGCAACGACAGCTCCGGCAGGTTGTCAACGGGCACGCCCAGCGCTCTTGACTCTTGCAGGGCGGCCAGCCCCGCCGGCAGCACACCGCTGACCGGCCGTACCGCTCCACTCAGCCCCAGCTCTCCCAGCCAGGCCACCGGCGCGATGCGGTCCGGCGGCAGCTGTCCCGAAGCGAGGAGAATGCCCAGCGCAATGGGCAGATCGAAACGGCTGCCGCTCTTGGGCAGATCCGCCGGCGCAAGATTGACGGTGATGCGCCGTGCCGGCAGCTCGAAACCACAGCTCTGCAGGGCGCTGCGCACCCGCTCGCGACTCTCGCGCACAGCGCCTTCCGGCAGGCCGACGAGGGTGAAGCCGGGCAGACCATTGCCCAGATGCACCTCCACCGTGACCGGCGGCGCCTCCAGTCCGTTCAGGGCGTAGGTGTGGACGCGCGCGAGGCTCATTCAGTCCAGAATGTCCTTGTCGGCACCCGTCAGCACGTCGAGACGGCGCTCCAGCGCCTCCACCTTCTGGCGGGTGCGCCACAACACCTGCTGTTGCACCTCGAACTCCTCACGGGTGACCAGATCCAGATCGGACAGGGCCTTCTGCAATGCCAGGCGCAGGGCGTGGCGGGCATCTTCGGGCAGGGCCCCCAGATTGGGTGGCAGTTGCTGAAACACGCGGCTGATCACCTGGGCAATCTGATCCGGCTGCATGGGCTATTCCTTAATATTCCGGGTTGTTCTGTTAGTATATCTGAGTCCGGTTTTTCACATGGAGCAGTGGCCATGGCCATCCATTACGACGCCCTGGGAGACAAGAACCCGCGCGCCGAGCGCATCTTCGAGCAGGTGGTCGAAGCCCTCCGCGAACGTGACATCACCCCCAATGCGCTCAACTTTGCCGTCTGGTACGCCTATTTCAACGGCAACATTCCGGCGCTGAAGGCGGAAATGGATACCATTCTGGCCGACGACTACGGCTATCAGGACCGCTACGGACGCGAGCTGTTCGACAAGTACCTGCTGGCGGAGGACTCGGCGCTGGCCGATCTGGACCGGGCCCTGCGTCACCTGATGCAGTCACTGGCCCGGCGCATTGAACAACTGGCCCGGCGCATGGAAAAGCAGACACAGACGCTGAGCGAGGCCAGTGAACAACTGGCCCAGCCGCTGGATCAGGAGAGGCTCAACGAAATCACTCAGACGGTACTCAACACGGCCGAAGAACTCAAACAGGATACCGAACAGTTCGAGCGCACCATCCTCTCTTCCGCCGACGAGATCAAGCGGCTGCGCAAGGAGCTGCTGCAGGCGCGCATGGAAAGCATGCGTGACGAGCTGACCGGCCTGCTCAACCGCCGCGCCTTCAACGAGACCATGGCGGAACTGACGGTCGCCTACGAGGACCGGCCGGACCGGTTGCATCTGATCATGACCGACATCGACCACTTCAAGAAGTTCAACGACACCTTCGGCCACCTGACCGGCGACAGCGTGCTGCGCTACTTCGCCAAGCTGATGCTGAAGACCCAGCGGGAGAACGAGGTCATCTGCCGCTATGGCGGCGAGGAATTCGCCATCATCGTCAAGGACGACCCGCTGGAGCGGGTGAAGGAGCGGGCCGAAGAGCTGCGCCACAAGCTGACCCAGGCGCAGCTGAAGCGCAAGACCGACGCCAAGCATCTGGGTACCATCACCGCCTCCTTCGGCATCGGCCAGTTCCATGGCTCCGATGACACCATCGAGGCCTTCATCGAGCGGGCTGACAAGGCCCTCTACCTGGCCAAGAAATGCGGACGCAATCAGGTGCGCACCGAGTTCGAGGACAGCTGCGACTGAACCCGTCTCAGCCGCCGCCCTTGACGGCCCTGGGCACCCGCACCACCAGCACCCGTGCGCCGGCCTTCTGCAGCCGGTTGCGCAGCAGGTTCACCTTGAGCCGGTTGTCCAGCGGCGGCGTGCGCAGCTGGTAGTAGGTCACCCCATTCTTCTTGAAGCTGGCCAGCTGCAGCTGCTCGAACCCCAGGCGATGCAGCCGCGCCAGTTCCTTTTCCGCCTGTTCGCGGCGACGGAAAGTGCCCGCCAGCACCCGCCGCGGCTGTTCCAGCCGCACCGGCAGCGGCCTGGCGTCCACCTCCACCGTCATGTTGGGCAGATCCCGGTAGAAACTGAACTGGTCGATTTC
>NZ_WFYD01000018.1 GCF_015490265.1 Sulfurivirga sp.
GTTGAACCAAAGAATGTGAAGGTCCTGTATGACCCTCTCCTTGTGCGAGAAGGAGAGTTCTGAAGGGAGAGCGGTCCCGGAAATTGCCGGACAGAATCGTTCAGGCGCAAAAAAGCCGGCTGATGAGCCGGCTTTTTTCAATCTGGCGGTGAGGGGGGGATTCGAACCCCCGGTGGGCTATTCACCCACACACGCTTTCCAGGCGTGCACGTTCAACCACTCCGTCACCTCACCGGGTGGAGCCGCGTATTATACCCGAATGTTCCGGCATGGCAATCCCGCCCTAGGGCAGGCCGGTCACATCATTTCCAGGTCGTCGATGACCGCTTCCAGTCCGGCTCGGGCGCATTTTTCGTCCTGTTCGCCGGAAGGCGCTCCGCTGACCCCGATGGCGCCGTAGAGCCGTCCGCCGGCGGCGACGGGCACCGAGCCGCCCATGAAAGCCAGACCCTCACCCAGATGGTTGAGCGGACTGTTCTTCATGCGTCTTTCCATGTCGGTGCCCTTCATGTTGAACATGACGGCGGTGTAGGCCTTCTTGTAGCTGATGGACCAAGAAACCGGCGGGGCGACGGTGTCGCGCAGCTGTACCTGCGGCAGGCCGCTGCGGTCCACCACGGTGACGGAAATGGAAATGCCTTCCTTGCGGCAGGCATCGACGGCGGCCTGCGCCATCTTGAGTGCCGTCTCCATGCTCAGGCGCGGCACGCTGGTCGTCAGAGCTTCTTCCGCCAGTGCGTTCGGGGCCAGCATCATGGCCAGCGCGGATGACAACAGCATTTTTTGCAATGATTTTTTCATGACATGACCTCCCTTGATCGCCTAAATTACAGGCTGCGAGGTTCAATCTTACTCAACACATAGGAGATCGTCTATGGATTTCAGCCTGTTTTCCATCGTGCTGCTGGGCGCGCTGGTCATTATCGTCTTTGCCGGCGTCAAGATCGTGCCGCAGGCGGAAGTGTGGGTCATCGAGCGGCTGGGCCGCTACCATCGCACGCTGCACGGCGGGCTGAACTTCATCGTGCCCTTCATTGACCGGGTGCGCGCCCAGTTCAACACCCAGGAGCAGGTGATCGACATTCCGCCGCAGGATGTGATCACCAAGGACAATGTGTCAGTGACCATCAACGGACTGGTGTTCATGCGCATCATCGATGCCAAGAAGGCCACCTATGAGATTCTCGATCTCAAGCTGGCCATCGCCCAGCTGGCCCAGACCACGCTGAGGGCGGAGATCGGCAAGCTGGAACTGGATGAAACCCTCTCATCCCGTGAGCAGCTCAACGCCGCCTTGCTGTCGGCACTGGATGCGGCCTCGGAAAACTGGGGCGCCAAGGTGACCCGGGTGGAGATCTCCGACATCGAGGTGCCCAATGAGATCAAGCACGCCATGGAGCTGCAGCTGAAGGCGGAGCGTCAGCGCCGCGCCACCGAGACCGAGGCGGAAGGTCTGAAGAACGCCACCATTGCGGAAGCGGAAGGTCAGCGGCAGAAGGCCTTCAAGGAGGCGGAGGCCATTGAGCGCATGGCGGACGCCAAGCGCTATGAGCAGGAGCAGATCGCAGAGGGTGAGCGCAAGGCGATGGAGCTGATCGCCTCAGCCATGCGGCAGGACCCGCGCGCGGCGGAATTCCTGCTGGCGCAGGATCGAATTCAGGCCTTTGCCCGTCTGGCGGAGAGTGACTCCTCCAACAAGATCGTGGTGCCCTACGAGGCCACCCAGCTGGCCGGCGCCATGACGCTGATCGAAACCTTTCTGCAGCAGAACGGCAAGGCGGGCAGCATGCCGAAGGAGGGCGCATGAACGCCTGGCTGCCGGTGCTGTCGGTCTGGCTGATGCTGGTCATCGGCCTTGGATTGATCGTGCTGGAAGTGCTGCTGGCTGGCACCTTCGTCATTCTCTGGTTCGGCGTGGCCTTCATCCTGGTGGGGCTGGCCGGATTGTGGATCGCCTTCCCGGCGGGAGAGTATCAGCTCATCGCCGTGGCGGTGCTGGGCACCCTGCTGCTGTGGGCCCTGCGCAAGCGGGCGCAGGCGTGGTTTGCCGGCAGTGAGCCGCCGCCTGCGGAAACCTATGAGGCAGGCGATATCGGCGAGCTGCAGCAGCACGAGGGGCAGTGGATGGTCTATTACCGGGGCACCTGGTGGCGGCTGGCGGAGCCGGTGCCCGATCCGGAACCGGGCCAGCGGGTGCGGGTGACCGCCCTTGAGGGCAACCGGGCACGGGTGGAACGGCTGGATCAGCCGAATGACAGCACGGCCCAGTCTTCGGGCTGAGCTTGCACGAAGGCTTCGGCCACGGCCTGAACGGGCTGGTCGGTCGCGCCGGGGAAGGGGCCGCACAGCCGGCAGGGCACGCCCCAGTCCTCCAGCAGGGGCAGGGTGGCAATGGCTTCCGGCGGCAGGTGCGGGAGCCAGATGCGGCTGGGCGCAGGCTCGAAAGGGAGCGCATCCAGCGCCAGCAGGGCCAGCAGTCGGGCATGATCCTTCCATGCCCGGGCCGCGTGCAGCACGCCACCCAGCCCCGGAAGGCCCTGCCCGATCAGCACCGCCCGCCTGGGTATAGGCTGCACCGTTCCGCGCAGCTGCAGCGTCAGGCCGTCGGGCAGTGTCTCCGGCATCAGCAGCCGCAGCCGATCCGGGGCGGGCTGGTCGAACAGGGCCACGTCACCTTCCTCGGCGGTGAGCCACTGGCCGGGCGAGAGCGTCATGGGCGCATTCAGCACCACCTCCGCCATGCAGAAGCCGTCTCCAAGACGGGGTCTCCCCCGATTTTGCACGGTCGCTTCAATGCTCACCGCCGCTTGCCCCGAAATTGACCGGTCTTACCGCGCTTTCAGCCGTTCAGACGGTTGAAGACGGGTTTTCCCTGAAACCAGGTGGCCACCACCTGCCCCTCGAACTCCCAGCCGGCGAAGGGGGTGTTGCGTCCGGCGCTGAGCATCGTCTCCGGCGTGACGGTCCAGTGCCTGTCAGGATCGAACAGGAAGAAGCTGGCCCGTCCGCCCGGGGCCAGGGTGCCCGCTTCGATGCCGAGGATTTCGGCCGGTGCCACGGTGAGCTTGCGCAGGGCCTGCAGCAGGGTCAGCGTGCCGTCCTCCACCAGCCGCAGGGTGAGGTTGAGCAGGGTTTCCACACCGCTGATGCCCGGCTTGGCCTGTGGAAAGGGCAGAGCCTTGTCGTCGGCGTTGAGGGGCGTGTGGTCGGAAGTGATCGCATCGATCAGGTCGAACTTCAGGCCCTGCCTCAACGCCTGCTGGTCGTCCGGCGTGCGCAGCGGTGGATGGACGCGGAACAGCGGGTTGAAGTCCATCAGGTCGTTTTCCGACAGGTGCAGGTGGTGCACGGCCACATCACAGCTGACCTGCACGCCCCGGGTGCGGGCGCGTTCGATCATCTCCACCGCCCGGCGGCTGGTCAGGCCGCTGATGTGCACCCGCGCGCCGGTCTCTTCCATCAGCACCAGCAGTTGGGCCAGCGCGGCCGTCTCGGCGCTGGTGGGAATGCCGGGCAGGCCGAGGCGGCTGGCCACGGCGCCGTCGTGGGCCACACCGTCGGCGGCCAGATCGGCGTCCATGGGTTTGAAGATCAGCGGCATGGCGTGGCTGGCGGCGTATTCCAGCGCGTTGCGCAGTGTCTGGGTGTTGCGGATGGGGCGGTTGGCCTGGCTGGCGGCGATGCAGCCGGCCTGCTTGAGGGCGTTGAGCGGAGCCAGACGCTCGCCGTCCAGTCCCTGGGTGAGGGCGCCGATGGGCAGCACGAAGGCGTTGCCGGCCTGACGGGCGCGGCGGCGGATCAGTTCAGGCACGGCGGGGTTGTCGGCCACGGGCACGGTGTCCGGTGGCACGCACAGGGTGGTGATGCCGCCAGCGGCGGCGGCGCGGGTCTCGCTGGCGACGGTGCCGGCGCTGCGGTCGCCCGGCTCGCCCAGCCGCGCCTGCAGGTCCACCAGTCCCGGGATGAGCCACAGGCCGTCGGCGTCGATCACTTCATCTGGGGTGAAATCGTCCGGGGCTTCGCCGCAGGCGACGATGCGGTTGCCCTGCACGCACAGGCTGCCGATGCGGTCGCTCTGGCGGGCGGGGTCGAGCAGGCGGGCATTGTCGATGCGCAGTTTCATGAGGCGTCCTCCTGCGGGTGCCGGGCGGCGTTGGAGAAGATGACGGCCATGATGGCCATGCGCACGGCGATGCCGTTGGTCACCTGATCGAGGATGACCGAGCGGGGGCCGTCGGCCACGGCGGAGTCGATCTCCACGCCGCGGTTGATGGGGCCGGGGTGCATGACGATGGCGTCCGGCTTGGCGCGTTCGAGCCGCTGTTCCGTCAGGCCGTAGAGGCGGAAGAACTCCTTCTCGCTGGGCAGGCGCGCGCCGCTCATGCGCTCGTTCTGCAGTCTGAGCATGATGACCACGTCCACGTCCTCTAGCCCGGCGTCCATGTCGTGATAGACATGCACACCCAGCGCTTCGGGACAGCTGGGCATGAGGGTGCGCGGGCCGATGACGCGGATCTCCCGCGCGCCGAGGATGGACAGCGCCTGAATCTGCGAACGGGCCACGCGTGAGTGAAGAATGTCGCCGACGATGGCCACCTTGAGGTCGTAGATGTCCCCCTTGTGCTTGCGGATGGTGAACATGTCCAGCAGCGCCTGGGAGGGGTGGGCGTGGCGGCCGTCGCCGGCGTTGAGCACATGCACCCCTTCGGCCACCTGACGGGCGAAGAAGTGGGCTGCGCCGGAGTCGGCGTGACGGATGACGAACATGTCCGCCCCCATGGCCTGCAGGTTCCACAGAGTGTCCTGCAGGCTCTCGCCCTTCTTGGTGGCGGAGGTGGCGATGTTGAGGTTGACCACGTCCGCCGACAGGCGTTTTTCGGCGATCTCGAAGGTGGTGCGCGTGCGGGTGCTGGGTTCGAAGAAGACGTTCATGATGGTCTTGCCCCGCAGGAGCGGCACCTTGCGCAGCTCACCGTTTGCGTCGAAGAAGGTTTCGGCCAGGTCGAGGATTTCGGTCAGGTGGTGCGCCTTGAGCCCTTCGAGGGTGAGCAGGTGTTTGAGCCGCTTGTGCTCGTCCAGCTGAATGTCCCGTTCCACCAGCGCCATGTCAGGCCACCTCCGCCTTGCGTTCGACGATGTTGAGTTCGAGTGGCTCCGGACCGGAGAGCTTGACCGCCTGATCGCAGTTCACCGTGGCGCCCACGTATTTGGCGCAGATGGGCAGCTCCCGGCAGCCGGGGCGCTCCACCAGCGTGGTCAGCAGCACCTCGTCCGGCCGGCCGTAGTCGAACAGTTCGTTGAGCGCGGCGCGGATGGTGCGCCCGGTATAGAGCACGTCATCCACCAGAATGATGCGGCTGCCTTCCACGTCCCATGGAATGTCCGACGGGCGCACGGTGGGGTTGAGGCCGACGCGGGAAAAGTCGTCCCGGTAGAAGCTGATGTCCAGCACGCCCAGCGGCATTTCCAGACCGAGGGCGGCGTGCAGTCGCTCGGCGATCCACACCCCGCCGGTGCGGATGCCGACCATGCACGGCGCCTTGCCCATGATGGGATCGTCACGCAGGCGCTCGGCCAGGGTGTCGATGAGCGTGTTGACGTCAAGGTTGAGTTTCATCGGTGTGATCCAGCAGGGAGAAGAAGGTTTCCAGAATGATCTGCGCCGCCACGGCATCCAGCGGGGTGCGCCGGTCGCCGGCGGCCTGAAGGCGGGCCTCGGCCTGTTTCGATGTGAGCTGTTCGGGCACGAAGTAGACCGGCCTGCCCGTGCGACCGGACAGGCGCTGACCGAACTTGCGCGCCTGCTGCGTGGTCAGCTGTTCGGAACCGTCGTGCAGGCGCAGGGGCAGACCCACCACCAGTGCGGCGGGCTGCCAGGTGTCCATGAGCGCGTGGATGGCGGACCAGTCGGGCACGCCGTCGCGGCTGTGGATAAGGCCTTCGGGGCTGGCCGTGCCCAGTTCTCGGGTGCCGACGGCCACGCCGATGCGGCGGGTGCCGAAGTCGAAGGCGAGATAGCGCCCGGCAGGTGGCGTGCGCGGCAGGCTGACGCCCTGCCACTCAGGCATGGCCTGCCTCGCGGCTGAGAAATTCGGGGCTGACGCCCAGATGGCTCAGCGCCATGGACCATTTGTCCTCGTCGGGCAGGTCGAACAGGATGGTGCGGCTGTAGGGGACGGTCAGCCAGCTGTTTTCCGCCAGCTCCTGCTGCAGCTGGCCCGCCTCCCAGCCGGCGTAGCCCAGCGTCATGATCATGCGCTCCGGGAACTGGCCGCGGCCCATGGCTTCCAGCAGGTCGAGCGAGGCGGTCATGGCGATGTCATCGGGCATGAGCATGCTGCTGCGCCACTGGCCGGCCGGCTGGTGCAGCACGAAGCCGTGTTCCGGGTCCACCGGCCCGCCCTCGTGCACGGGCAGGTCCAGTTTCGGGTCGTTGTGCAGGACGGGAATGTCGAGGTTTTCCAGCATCTCGCGCACCGAGTAGGGCGCCGGCTTGTTGATCACCAGCCCCATGGCGCCATCCTCCCCGTCTTCCAGCAGGTAGATGACGCTGCGCTCGAACCAGGTGCCGTCCAGCGACGGCATGGCGACGAGAAAATGGTGGGCGAGGGAATCGTGTTGGCTCATGAGGCGTATTGTAGCGATTTCATGCCACCACCGTCAGCGGGAAAGATGCCGCGCCAGCCAGGTTTCGGCCTCCTTCGGCGCCATGGGGCGGGCCAGATGGTAGCCCTGAACGTAGTCGCAGCCGCGCTGGCGCAGGTAGTCGAGCTGTTCGGCGGTTTCCACACCCTCGGCCACCACCGCCAGCCTCAGGCCCTTGGCCATGGCGATGATGGCGTCCACCAGTTCGCGGTCCTGCTCGTCTTCGAGCATGTCGATGATGAAGGCGCGGTCAATCTTGAGCGCGTCGAAGGGATAGCGCTTGAGGTAGCTGAGCGAGGCGTAGCCGGTGCCGAAGTCGTCCAGGAACAGCTCATAGCCGAGCCGGTGCAGCCGCTCCAGCGCGGCGCGGGTCTGGGGAGCGTCTTCCAGCAGCAGGCTTTCGGTCAGCTCCAGGCTGATCAGCTGGGTCTGGAGGCCTTCCCGCTCCAGTCGCAGCAGCTGTTCCCGCAGGGCGCTGAAGCCGTCCTGTGCCTGTACGGGCGAGATGTTGATGGCCATGTGCACCGGCTGGCCGAAATGCGCCTTCCAGCGGGCGGCCTGCTCCAGCGCCTCACGCAGCACCCAGTTGCCCAGCGGCACGATCAGTCGGCTGCGTTCGGCGACGGGAATGAAGTCGGCTGGGGACACTTCGCCAAGCTGGTCGGACTTCCAGCGCAGCAGCACCTCCATGTGGCTGATGCGTCCGTCCATGACCTTCACGATGGGTTGGTAGTGCAGGGAGAAGCCCAACTGACCGAAATCCTGTGCTTCGGCGGCCTCGGCCAGCAGAGTCTGGATCTGATGCTCCCATGCCAGGCTTTCCGACCAGCTCGGCTGGAAGCGGGCGAAACGGTTTTTGCCGTGGTCCTTGGCGTGGTACATGGCCATATCGGCATGTTTGATGAGGGTTTCCACATCCTC
The DNA here is from genome assembly GCF_015490265.1 of Sulfurivirga sp. GTDB lineage: Bacteria > Pseudomonadota > Gammaproteobacteria > Thiomicrospirales > Thiomicrospiraceae > Sulfurivirga. The sequence continues at coordinate 7,567 of NZ_WFYD01000018.1, forward strand.
GCCGTCGTCCGGGTAGAAGGCGATGCCGATGCTGGCGGACACATGAGCCTGGTCGCCGTTTTCCAGCTGAACGGGTCTGCGCACGGCTTCAATGATCTTGCGGGCGATCTGCAGAGCAGGGGCTTCATCCTGCAGGTGGGTCAGGACCAGGACGAACTCGTCCCCGCCCAGCCGGGCAAGGATGTCGTTCTCCCGCACCATCTCGCGCAGCCTTTGGGCGATGATCCGCAGCAGCTGGTCACCGGCCTTGTGGCCGAGGGTGTCGTTGACTTCCTTGAAACCGTCCAGATCAAGAAACAGCACGGCCACCTTCTGCCGCAGGCGGTGAGCGTCCTTGAGGGCGTAGTCCAGCAGAGCGTGCAGGTAGACACGGTTGGGCAACTGGGTCAGCGCGTCCAGATTGGATTCGCGCCAGATGGTCTTCTCATGTTCCTTGCGTTCTTCCACCAGCTGATTGAAGGTGCGGGTCAGACTGGCCACCTCGTCATGTCCATGCACGGGCAGCGGCTCATAGTGGCGGTTGGCCACCATGTCGAGCAGCTGCTGCACAAGATGGCGCAGCCGATGCATTCGGCTGGCGCCGTAGGCGCTGATCACCAGCAGCAGCACCAGCGCCACGCCCAGCACCAGAAAGTTGCGTCCGATCTCCCAACCCAACGCCTGGTAGCCGGCGGAAAGCTGTTGCTGCATGGCACCCATGATCCGGTTGATGTGAACGGTCATGATGTCGATGCGGTGACTGGAGAGTCCCCACCAGCGTCCGGGTGTCATGCTGTCCGGTAGCTGGCGCAGCCGGGCGATGGCCTGCAGGGCGGGCGTATCGTCCACGCGCACCTGTCGGTCGATCTGCGCCGGTGAGAGGCCCTGACGGCGGAGCGAGGAGATTTTGATCAGGTTGAGGGCATAGCGGTTGAAGACCTGCTGCAGTTCGAGCAGGGCACCCTGCCTGTCAAGGCCGAGTGGAAGGTGTTCACGGGTGGTGATCAGCAGAGTCATGGCCCGGTTGTAATGACGCAGGGCCTGTTCCATGTAGCGGGCATCGCCGCGCAGCAGGTAGTTCTTGTAGTGATGGATGAAGCCGCCGTACCCGGTTTCTTCCAGGAAGCGCCCGAGCACCTGCTGCAGGGCGAAGTGGTTGGCCAGCTGGCGGCGCATGGCGTAGAAGGCGTTCAGGTCAGGTTGGGACAGGGCCTGACGCAACGCTTCGGCTTCGCTCTTTCCGGCCGCAAGGTAGAAGCTCTGCAGAAACTGTTCGTTCTGCTGGATATGGCCGGCAATGCGTACATAGTCCTCTGCCGACATGCGGCGCCGGGTCAGGCTGGCCATGACCTTGCCCCGTTCCAGGGCGGCCTGCTCCCGTGCCTGAATCAATTCGATCATGCTGAGAGCGCGGTTCTGCATGATGCGGTCCGGCAGGGTCAGCATGAGCTGCTTCTGCAACAGAATGAGCGTGTTGATCAGGCGGGCATAGTCGTCAAAGCTGTCCGTTTGGCGGCGCAGTCGGGTGATGGTCTGCAACTGTTCGATGAGCTGGCGGAGCCCCTCGCGCTGGGACTGTGACAGGGTTGTCCGTGGCAGCAAAGGGAGGGTCTTGAGATAGCGGTCAGTGGTCTGGCGTGCCGTGGTCTGCAGCTGTTGCAGTTCCGGGCCGGTCTCATGGGCGTTGAGTGCCTGCAGGCCCCGTTCGGCGGCCAGCGCCTCTTCCAGCCGGGTGAGCAGCTGCAGGTGCATCAGCGTCTCTTCCGCCTGGTTGAGTGCCTCATATCGTTCGCCGGCCTTGCCGCCCACATAGAGGCTCAACAGCAGAAACAGCGCCAAGGTCATCAGGGAGGAGAGGCTGAGAAGATGGCGCAGGGAGAGTTTCATGGCGTGGTCAGAAGGTCAGTTCGAAACCGATTTCCGCAAATCGGCGCGCTTCGGTTTCCAGATCCAGGCGGGTGAGCGGGTGGCGTTCGAGCCAGTCGGTCTGCTCGAACTCCAGATGCAGACTTTTCTTGTCGCGCAGAATCAGCAACGGGCTGATCTCCTCCGGCTCCCGCCCCCGGTGCAGGCGCACGGCCAGCCGCAGCAGCAGGGTCAGATTGCGAATGCGTCTGTTGTGGGGTTCCATCAGGGCGTCGAAGCGGCCCATGTCCACCTTGCCCCGGTGATTGTACAGCATGGCCGCCAGCATCTGCTTTTCCTGCTGGGAGAAGCCGGCCAGCTCGGACTGCTCCACCAGATAGGCGCTGTGGGCGCGGTATTTCTTCAGGCTGATGGCCTTGCCGCACTCATGCACCTGCGCGGCCCAGTCCAGCAGCTGGCGGTAGTCGTAGTCGGGGTCGTGCAGCTTCCACACGTTGTGTGCCTGTTTGAACAGGCGTCGGGCGGTGCGGGCCACACGGGCGGCCTGGGCGGTGTCCACCCGGGTCCACTCCTGCAGGGCGCGCAGGCTCACCTCGCGGGCGTCCTCGGCGATGCGCCGGCCCAGCATGTCGTAGATGAGTCCTTCGCGCAGGGCGTGGCTGGATACCTGCAGGCTGTCGATCCCCAGCGCCTCGAAGGCGCCGATGAGCACCGACAGCCCGCCGGCGATGACCGGTTTGCGCTCGGCCTTGAGACCGGGCAGGGAGACCTTTTCCAGCGTGCCTGCGTCGATCAGGGCGTCGCGGATGGCGTGCAGGCCATCGAGCGTGATGCGTTCGCCCCAGCCGTTTTCCTGACTGATGGTACCCAGCGCCTTGATGGTGCCGGAGGCGCCGTAGGCGGCGTCCCAGTCCAGCGCCTTGAGCTGCCATGCGTAGGGGCGCAGGATCTGACGCGCGCGGGTGGTGGCCTTTTCGAAACGTCTGGCCGTCAGGCGGCCGTCGTCGAAGAACTGCTGGCTGAAGCTGACGCAGCCCATTTCGGTGCTGGTCAGGTGCTGATGGCTGTAATGGCGTCCGATGATGAACTCGGTGCTGCCGCCGCCGATGTCGATGACCAGCCGCTGCTCGTCGCTGTGGGGCAGGCCGTGGGCCACGCCCAGATAGATCAGGCGCGCCTCTTCCTGCCCGGAGATGATGTGAATGTCGTGCCCCAGCGCCTTGCGCGCCTTTTTGAGAAAGGCGGCGCTGTCTTTCATGTTGCGCAGGGTGTTGGTGCCCACGCAGCGCACGTTTTCGGAGGGGATGTGGGCGATCAGCTGGCCGAAGCGTTCCAGACAGGCCAGCGCCCGCTGCTCGGCATCGGGGCTGAGGCTGCCGTCCTTCTTCAGGCCGGCGCGCATGCGCACCATCTCCTTGTGGCGGTCCACCACCTGCATCTGTCCGCCCATCTCGCGGGCGATGATGATGTGGAAGCTGTTGGACCCCAGGTCGATGGCGGCGAACAGGTTCTGATCCGTCTGTGCGCTCATGATTCCGCCGTATTGTACTGGTCGATGAGATACTGCTGGGCGCTGAAGGGGTCTTCGCCCTCGGCCGGGCGCAGGCGTTCGTAACGGCCGTCCGGCCCCAGTGTCCAGGCGCCCTGGTTGTCGCGCAGATAGAGGGCCAGCCCTTCAGTGTAGACCCGCTGGAAGTGGTCCGGGTCGAGGATGGGGCAGGCAGTCTCTACCCGGCCGAGCAGGTTGCGCCGCATCCAGTCGGCGCTGGAGATGAACAGCTCGGGCCGCTCGCCGTGGTTCTCGAAGTAGAACACCCGATGGTGCTCCAGAAAGCGCCCGACGATGGAGCGCACGCGAATGTTCTCCGACAGGCCCGGAACGCCCGGGCGCAGACAGCAGATGCCGCGCACGATCAGGTCGATTTCCACACCGGCCTGCGAGGCTTCATAGAGGGCGTCGATGATGGCCTTTTCCTGCAGGCCGTTCATCTTGGCCACGATGCGCGCCGGGTGGCCGGCGCGGGCGTTGTCCGCCTCGCGCCGGATGCGCTCCAGCAGGCCGCTGTGCAGGGTGAACGGCGCCTGCAGCAGATAGTCCAGTTCCGGGGCGCGGCCCAGGCTGGTCAGCTGCAGGAAGATGCGCCCCACGTCCCGGCAGATGCCTTCGTGGGCGGTCAGCAGGCCGAAGTCGGTGTAGAAGCGGCTGGTGACATGATGGTAGTTGCCGGTGCCCAGATGGGCGTACTGCACCAGCCGGCCGTTCTCCTCCCGCACCACATGGATCATCTTGGCGTGGGTCTTGTAGCCCACCACGCCGTAGACCACATGGGCGCCGGCTTCCTGCAGGCGACGGGCCTGCTGGATGTTGTTGTCCTCGTCGAAGCGGGCGCGCAGCTCCACCACGGCGGTGACCTCCTTGCCGGCGCGGGCGGCCTGTTCCAGCGCGTCCACGATGGGGGAGTCCTCGCCGGTGCGGTAGAGGGTCATGCGGATGGCCAGCACCTTCGGATCCCGCGCCGCCTCGCGCACGAAACGCACCACCGGCAGGAAGGCCTCATAGGGGTGGTGCAGCAGAATGTCGCGCTGCCTGATGGACTCGAAGATGTCCCGTGGCGCCTTCTTGCCACCGAACAGCTGGAAGCGCTTGCCCCGCTTGACCCCTTCCAGCGGCAGGGTGGGCTGGAACGGCGGAAACTTGAGGTCGGGGCGCTCCACCATGTCCGGCACGGACATGAGCCGGTGCAGGTTGACCGGGCCGTGCACCTGATACAGCTCCCGCTCGGTCAGGCCGAAGCGCTCCAGCAGGAAGTCCACCAGATGGGGCGGGCAGTTGTCGGCCACCTCCAGCCGGATGGCGTCGCCATACTGGCGGCCGGACAGCTCGCCCGCCAGCGCCTTCATCAGATCGTCCACCTCCTCCTCGTCGATGAACAGGTTGGTGTTGCGGGTGACGCGGAACTGGTAGCAGCCGGTCACCGTCATGCCCGGAAAGAGCATGCTCACGTTGGCGTGCAGGATGGAGGAGATGAACACGAAGTCGTTGTCGCCGCCGCTGACCTCCTTGGGCAGTCTGACCACCCGTGGCAGGGTGCGCGGCACCTGCACCACCGCCATGGGAATGCGTCGGCCGAAGGCGTCCTCGCCTTCCAGCGAGACGATGAAGTGCAGCGCCTTGTTCTGCACCCGCGGGAAGGGGTGGGCCGGGTCGAGGCCGATGGGGTTGAGCACCGGCAGCATGCGCTCGGTGAAATACTGGCGCACCCAGCGGCGTTCTTCGTCCGTCCAGTTGGGTCGGCGCAGAAAGCGGATGCCCTCCTGCGCCAGCTCCGGAATGAGAATGTGGTTGAAGGTGTCATACTGGTCGTTGACCAGCCGGTGGGCCTCGTCGGTGAGCATGTCGATGGCCTCGCGCGGGGTGAGGCCGTCGGGCTGAGTGCGCACGTTGCCGTCGTTGAGCATCTCGTAGAGGGAGGCCAGACGCACCTCGAAGAATTCGTCCATGTTGCTGAAGGAGATGCACAGGAACCTGAGCCGTTCCAGCAGAGGGGTGTTCTCGTCCTGCGCCATCTCCAGCACGCGGCGGTTGAACTGCAGCAGGCTGTATTCGCGGTTGATGTAGCGTTGGCTCGGCGCGTCGCTCATGGTGTACCCTGTTGGCGGAATCAATCAGTTTATTTTAGAAGGTTGTCCGGCACGCAGATGAGAAAAAGGGTGCATGTGATGCTGACGCGGCCCGCCACGGCGGTAGAGGCGCTGGCCGAGGCCGCGGGGCTGTCGAAAAGTGCGGTGAAGAGGGCCATGGGCGCCGGCGCGGTGTGGACGCTGGAGAAGGGACGCCGGGTGCGCCTGCGCCGGGCCACCCGGCAGCTGCCGGCGGGCGTGAGGCTGTGGCTCAACTATGATGCGGAGCTGCTGGCGCGCACGGCGCCGCCGGCCCGCCTGCTGCGACGGGAGAAGGGCTGGTCGGTGTGGTTCAAGCCGCCGGGGCTGCTGACGCAGGGCAATGAGTGGGGCGACCATCTCAGCCTGCTCAGACAGGCGGAAAAGGCGCTGGGCCGGCAGGTGTGGCTGGTGCATCGGCTGGATCGGGAGACTGCGGGGCTGGTGCTGCTGGCGCATCACCGGCAGGCGGCGGCGTGGCTGTCGGAGCAGTTCCGCCAGCGGCGGGTGGACAAGGGCTACCGGGCCTGGGTGCATGGTCGCCTGACAGGCGAAGGGGTGTTGGATGCGCCGCTGGACGGCAGGCCGGCGGTGACCCGCTGGCGGGCGCTGACATACGATGCCGGTCGGGACTGGAGCTGTGTGGACATCACGCTGGAGACGGGGCGGCTGCATCAGATCCGCCGCCACTTTGCCGGTGCCGGTCATGCGGTGGTGGGGGATCCCCGCTATGGCGGGGGCGATGCCGTGCCATTGCAGCTGGTGGCCTGGCGTCTGGGCTTTGCGCCGGCGAAGGGGCGTGAGCGGGTCGAGGTGGTGCTGGATGAGGCCGGTTGGGCGGCGAGCGGGTTTCTGGCCGGCTGAACGAAAAACGCCCCGCGGTGCGGGGCGTCGGGAAAACGGTGTTGCGCGCGTCTTACAGCGGCGTGACGTTTTCTGCCTGAGGGCCTTTCTGGCCTTGCGTCACTTCCATGGTCACCTGCTGGCCCTCGAACAGGGTGCGGCGGCCAGAGCCGTTGATCGCGGAGAAGTGGACGAACACATCCGGGCCGTTGGCCTGTTCGATGAATCCGTAACCCTTTTCGTCATTGAACCACTTGACGGTTCCTTGTACTGCGTTTGACATGCTTTGATACTCTTGTAGCTTGAACAAAAATCCCCGCCGATGTGGCGAGAACGGAACCCACTCTAACAGCCGCCCGGGGGCGGGTCAAACACTTTCGCGTTTATTTTTGCCCGGGCACGGGGCACAATGAGCTTTTTGACCTGCAGGGAGGGCGCCATGAATCTGCCGGAACACCTCAGATACGCGGACACTCACGAATGGGCCTGGCTGGATGAAAACGGCGAGGTGGTGGTGGGCATCACCGACCATGCGCAGGAGGCGCTGGGGGACGTGGTGCATGTGAACCTGCCCGATGTGGGCGATGCCGTGCAGCAGGGCGATGCGGTGGCGGTGATCGAGTCGGTCAAGACCGCCTCCGATATCCACGCGCCGGTGGACGGGGAGGTCGTGGCGGTGAACCAGGCGCTTGAAGATGCGCCGGAACTGATCAATGACGAGCCCTATGACGCAGGCTGGCTGTTCCGCATTCAGCCTGCCGATGCCGCCCAGCTGGAGGCGCTGATGACCGCGGCGGACTACCAGCGGGCCATCGAGCAGGGCTGAAACGTCCCCGGAGACGGGGTCTCCCCTGTTTTTGCAAGATTGCTTGCCGCCCGCGCCATCGCGAGCGTGAAAAAAGCGGCAACAGGCGTTCTCAGCCGTTCTGACGCCTCGCAGGACGGGGTCTCCCCCATTTTTACGCGCTGCCGTCGCAGAGCACCCCGCCGCGCCCGGGAAAATCCGCTCCAGAGCGGGCAGAAGGGGAGAAAACGCCTGTCCTGACGGGGTCTCCCCTGATTTTGATGGACCGGCTGTCACGCGCCCCGGAAAATTACCCGCTTTGCCCCATGAAGGCAGGGTTCATGCGGGGAGCGCGCGGCCTGCGCGCACGGTTTCTCTGCGTGATGGTGTCCCATGGTATGGCGCAGGGGCAGCTTGTCAGGTGTGGCGCCATGGCGTCTGGCCGCAGCGGGTGCTGTGGAATGGGGTCTCCCCCGTTTTTGCAGGATGCGGTTTTGTCGCGGCGGCGACCGGCCGGGAAAAGGGGGCTTCTGACGGGATTGAGCGCGGTTTTCCGGTGTTTCAGGGTCTTGCCGGCTGTCTGATGTGGGTTGGTCGGGTGCTCCGGCGGTGTCTTCATGCGGTGCCGGGCGAGGGCTCTCCCATCAGTTGGGTCAGGGCGTGTTCGGCCAGCTTTTCCGCCATGTTGAGTCCCAGTCCTTCCTGCGCGCCGCGGAAGCCGCCGAAGGCGCTCACTTCGAAGCAGACCGGCCCCATGTCGGTTTCGGCCATGTCCACGGTGGTGTAGTCCAGCCCGAACAGGGCCTGCGCCCGGCGGGCGATCTCGATGACTTCATCGGCAGGGTGGGCGGCGGCGTACTTGCCGCCGCTTCCGCTGGCGGTGTGCCAGCTGTCGCCGCGCACGCGGGCGTAGGCGCCGTGGTACTGGCCGTTGAGGAAGATCAGCCCCATGTCCCGGTCGGGCAGCCGCAGTTTTTTCTGCACATACAGCATGCCGTGGCGGGCGCGGAAGGCGCTCAGGCGGCTGCGCAGCTGTTTGGCGCTGTGCTTGCGGGCGTTGAGCACCACCATGCCCTTGGCCTTGGTGGAGTAGAGGGGCTTGAGTATGGCCTGACCGAAGCGGTCGACCGCGTCCATGGCCTCGTCGACGCTTTCGGTGATGACGGTGGGGGGCATGGGGATGTCGCCCCGGCGCAGGGTGAGGGTGCCGGCGATGCGGTCCACCAGCCGCATGATGCGGGTGGGACGGGAGAAGATGCGCACGCCGCACTGTTCGGCGAAGCGCAGCAGTTCCAGCCGGTCGAGCATCAGCGGGCTGTACTGGGGGCCAATCTTCTTGATGATGAGCCCGTCGAGCCGGCACAGGTCGGTGTCACCGGCCCGCACCTGGCCGCTGCTGAGGTCCACGTGCAGGCTGGCCGGATCGATGATGCGGCGGTAGCCGGTGCGTGCCTCCAGGGCGTCGGCCAGAGTTTCGGTGGACCATTTGCCGGGCAGGCCGACCACGGCGATGCGCAGGTCACGGGAGTTCATGGAACAGGCTCTCCTCCAGTCGGTAGCGGGACAGCTGGGCGGGCTTGAGGCGGCTGAGCTGCACCAGCAGCAGCTGGCCCAGTTCGAACAGCCGGCGGGCGTGCCAGGGTTCGTAGACGAAGCGGGTGGAGGTGATCAGCCCGCGGGCGAACCCCAGCGCCAGCCGGGCGTCCACGGCGGTGTCGTTCAGTTTCGGGCCTCTCTGGCGGGCAAAGTGGTGGATGGCCGTCAGCGCCCGGGCGATGCGCTGGCGCACCGGCCGCTGGTAGTTGGGCAGGCGGTAGGCGCTGGCCATCAGCGTGGTCAGGTCCTGTGCGTAGTCGCCCCTGCCGGCGCGGTTGAGGTCCACCAGGGTGATCTGATCGGTCTCCGGGTCGTAGAGGATGTTGTCCAGATTGAGGTCCCCATGCAGCGGGACGGCGCAGGTTTCCGGCAGCGCCTGCAGCACCTTGCGGGCTTTTTTGAGCAGTTTATCCAGCCCCGGCAGTTCCGCGCCGGCCAGTGACAGGGTGGTGGTGCGGAATTCGGGGTGCACGCGCCAGACCTGTTTGAGGCGTGCTTCCAGCTGGCCGGTGAAGTCCGCCGGCGGCACCGGTTTGCAGCGTTCCTCCTGCCACAGCTCGCTCAATGTGTGGAGCAGGCGTTGCAGTCCATGTTCGAATGCATGATCCTGCGGATGGATGAGCCAGTGCTCCAGTGTCTCGCCGCTGACGGCCTCCAGCATCAGCGCCGCCTGATCCTTGCGGGTTTCGAAATGGAGCACGTCGGGCACCAGCAGGGGCCAGCGCCGCTGCCAGCGCTGCAGGTTGCGGTGTTCGGCGGCCAGCTTGTCGCTGCGGCCCTGCTTGAGAATGGCGCCTTCCCGTTCAATGCTGTGCACCAGCGCACCCGAACGGGTGTGGGGAATGGCGGTCAGCCGCAGCCCCTCCTCCAGTTGGCTGAGCAGGCTGGCCGCCTCGATGCGCTGCGGCGCGCCCAGCTGCCAGGTCATCAGCCCCTCGATGGCGAGAATCAGCGGGGCGTCGATGCGCTCCAGCTGCCACAGCAGCCGGTACTGCGCCAGCAGGAAAGGGGCGTTCTGGCCGGAACGGCAGCGCTTGTCCACCACGGCGTGCAGGGCCTTGAACGCCTTGCGCAGCGGTTTGAGGCGGCTTTCCAGTTCGGTGGCGGACTGGCTGTGATCCAATCCCTCTTCCAGACCGCGCAAAAGATACTGCAGGGGCGAGAAGGTCTGGGGCAGGCGCTTGCGCAGCGGTTTGAGCACTCGTCGTTCACGGGCCATTTCGCCGAACTGCAGCAGCAGGCGGCCGGCCTGACGCAACGCGGCCTGCAGGATGATCAGGCCGTTGCGGGTGAAGTCCTGTCCGGCCTGTGAGCGGGCCAGCAGGTCCCACAGGGCCACCTGCTGGGCGTCCAGCTCGGCGCTGGCGCTGCGAAGGGTGTCGAGGGGGTCGGACTGATGCAGCGCCCAGGCGCCCAGCGCCTCCAGCTGACGATGCAGCGCCAGAAAGGAGAAGTGCAGCGGCGCGTGCGGATGGTCGGGGCGCATCAGTCAGTGTCGATGAACAGGGGCGTGTCGTCCAGCTCGCCGTCTTCTTCGCCGCTCCAGACGATCTTGAAGCGCAGGGTCTGGTTCTTGGGGCTTTTGCTCACCTTGATGCGGAAGCGCCCCAGTCGGTGGGGACGCAGCACGATCTGATCTTCCTCGTCATCAAAGGTGATCTCGCCCTTCTGGATGCCACGGGCGATGGCCTTGAGGAAGGCGGCCAGATTGTCCGCATCCTGCAGGGATTCGTGCTCGAACGTCTGGGTGCGGGCCATGTCAGAGGTCGATGTCGCTGAAGTCTTCCACGTCGACGTCGGCGTCCACCTGGCCCACCAGATAGGAGGCGATTTCGGATTCCTGCGGCGCCACCTGCACGTTGTCGGACACCAGCCAGTTGTTCATCCACGGCAGGGGGTTGGAGCGTTTCTCGAACAGTGGCGGCAGGTTGATCGCCTGAATGCGGATGTTGGAGA
>NZ_WFYD01000019.1 GCF_015490265.1 Sulfurivirga sp.
CACAGGCGCCGGAGGAAACGGTGCGCCCCTTCCACACCCGCGTCCGACCACTCCAGCGACTGGGTGGGCGGGGCAGCAAACATGGTGAACAGGCGCACGGTGTCAGCACCGTATTTCTCCACCATGCTCTGTGGGTCCACGCCGTTGTTCTTGGACTTGGACATCTTCTCGATGCCGCCGAATTCTACCGGCTGGCCGTCGCTTTTGAGCACACCGCCGATGATGCGCCCCTTCTCATCCCGCTGCACCTCAACATCCGCCGGGTTAAACCAGGTCTTGGAGCCATCCGGATTCTGCCGATACCAGGTCTCGGCAATCACCATACCCTGGGTGAGCAGGTTCCTGAAAGGCTCGTCCGATTTAACCAGTCCGAAATCCCGCATCAGCTTGTGGAAGAAGCGGGCGTAGAGCAGATGCAGGATGGCATGTTCAATACCGCCGATATACTGATCCACCGGCAGCCAGTAGTCCGCCCGCTCATCCAGCATGCGCTGATTCTGATCGGGGCAGGCGTAGCGGGCGTAATACCAGCTGGACTCGAAGAAAGTATCGAAGGTATCCGTCTCGCGCCGGGCCGCCCCACCGCATTTAGGACAGGTGGTCTCATAGAATTCGGGCATCTTAACCAGCGGCGAGCCGGACCCGTCCGGCACCACATCCTCCGGCAACTTCACCGGCAGGTCTTCTTCAGGCACTGGCACCACACCGCATGTATCGCAATAGATCATCGGGATCGGGCAGCCCCAGTAGCGCTGACGGGAAACCCCCCAGTCACGCAGGCGGTAGTTGACCTGCTTACGGCCCAGGCCCTTTTCGCCCAGTACCTTGGCGAACACGTCCAGCGCTTCTTCAGATTTGATGCCATCAAACTCGCCGGAGTTGACCAGCTCGCCCTTTTCAGTGAACGCACCCTCGGACACATCCGGCACGTCACCGCCCACGGGCTTGATGACCACCTTGATGGGCAGTCCATATTTTTTGGCGAACGCCCAATCCCGCTGGTCATGGGCGGGCACGCTCATCACCGCGCCGGTGCCATAGCCCATGAGCACGAAGTTGGCTGCCCACACCGGCAGTTCCTCACCAGTGATGGGGTGCTTCACCGTAAGCCCTGTGTCCACCCCCTCCTTTTCCAGCGTCTCCACCACCGCCTCGGACGTGGCGATATGGGCACACTTATCGATAAACGCGGCCAGCTCGGGATTGTTTTCCGCCGCCTGTTTGCTCAGCGGATGATCTGGCGCCACCGCCACATAGGTGACCCCCATCAGCGTATCGGGGCGGGTGGTATAAACGGTCAGCTTCTCATCACCCTCGGCCAGTGGGAAGTCGATTTCCAACCCCTCAGAGCGGCCGATCCAGTTACGTTGCATGGTCTTGACCTGCTCCGGCCAGCCGTCCAGCTTATCCAGATCGTCCAGCAGCTGATCGGCGTAGTCGGTGATCTTGACGAACCACTGATCCAGCTCACGCCGCTCCACCGGCGCGCCGGAGCGCCAGCCCTTGCCATCGATCACCTGCTCGTTGGCCAGCACGCACTGATCCACCGGATCCCAGTTGACCACCGACTTCTTGCGATAGACCAGCCCCTTTTCATACAGCTTGGTGAACAGCCACTGCTCCCACTTGTAATAGTCCGGATCGCAGGTGGCGATCTCCCGATCCCAGTCATAGGCGAAGCCCAAACTCTTGAGCTGCCCTTTCATGTAATCGATGTTCTGACGGGTCCACTCAGCCGGGGCCACACCGTTAGCGATGGCGGCATTCTCCGCCGGCAGGCCAAAGGCATCCCATCCCATGGGCTGGAGTACGTTTTTGCCCTGCATGCGCTGGAAACGGGCGATCACATCGCCGATGGTATAGTTGCGCACATGGCCCATGTGCAGCTTGCCGGAAGGGTAAGGGAACATGGACAGGCAGTAGAATTTCTCCTTATTCGGATCCTCCACCGCCTTGAAGGCCTTGTTAGCCTCCCAAGTGCGCTGGATGGCCTTTTCAAGCGTCTGCGGCTGGTATTCTTTCATGGGTGTCCTCATAATAGATACGTTAATCGCACCATTATAAACGGGAGACCCACCATGCTGAACGAACAACAGAAACGCGCCTACGCCGCGTTGCTGAAAAAGGCGCAACAGGCTGCCAAGGAAGCCGAGGACAACCTGTTGGAAGCCATGCACAAGGCCATTGACGCCGCTTCCGAAAAAGAAGAAATCTTCGCCGAGCTGACCAGAGAGGAATTGGACAAGGTCAAGCAGACGCTCAAGGAAGACCTGGATGCCATAGCCAAATACTTCGAAGAAGTGGGCGAAGGCCTGGAAGAGATCCTCACGCTGGATGCGGTCTATCTGGAAGAGAAATTTCTGGAGGCCAGCGAAAAGCTGGCCGATCCCACCGTGCTCCAACTGGCGCGCATGCGCCTGATCGATGCGGCCAAGATGGAAAACATCATCTGACCCCTACCGTAGCGGGCGCGCTCATCTGGTGCGCGCCCACTTCAATCCACTGTCAAAACACGCCAGCCCAAACCGTCTCTGACCAAGTCTGCCCCTTGCGTTCAACCTGTTTGACCGCCTGCTTCAACAGCCACTCCATGTCCGCAAACAGCCTGCCGATCTCCGCCTCCGGCACGGAAAAGGGTGGCCCCATCTCCGGCACCACCGGTCCGGTCAGGCTGATCAGCAGATAACCTGCGCCTTTCGGCGCCAACCGCTGCAACTGCTCAGCGTAGCGAGGCCGCATCGCCGGTGGGAAGGCCACCAGCGCCGCCCGGTCATACACTGCCGATACCTGTGCCGTCCAAGCAGGCGAGAGCTGAAAGAAGTCCCCTTCAATCAAGGTATAAGGCCCCGCCTGCCAACGCACCAACGCCTCTCCCAACGCCTCACGCGTCGGCGTCAGCCCCTGCTCGGCAAAAAAGGCCGCCACCGCCGCCTCGCACAACTCATTGCCCAGCACCCGATAGCCCTGCTGCGCCAACCACACCATATCCTCACTCTTGCCACACAAAGGTACGAACACCTCAGTCCCCTTCGGTACCTCAAGCGCTGGCCAATGCTCAACCAGCAGCGGATTGGGGTGCGGCAGGTGCCAACCGGTCTCTCCATTGCGCCAACGGGCGACCCAAAAGTCTCGATCCATGCTCAAATACCCTCAAAAAACCTGAAAACACACCAAAGCGCAGCCATACTCGATTCGCACATCGCGGCGAAAAACTGGCCTGTCAAAAAATCAGGGGATCCCCCGTGTTAGCCCATATCCTGTGGATCCACATCAATGGACCAGCGCACCCGATGACTACGCTGCGCCCACAACCAGGGCAACAGCGCCGCCAACAGCCGATGTAGCGGCGCGCGCTGCTCGCTTTGCAGCAGCAGTTGATAGCGCCAGTGCCCCTGGCGCTTCATCATCGGGGAAAGCACCGGCCCCCACACGTCCACATCCGGCCGCTGACAACGCTCGGCCACCTTTGTCAGAAAAGCCTGTGCCGCCTCCGCCTGCGGGCTGCTGGCGCGGATCAGCGCCTGATAGGCGTAAGGCGGCAGCCGCGCCACCTGCCGCTCCGCCAATGCCGCCTCAGCAAAAGCCTCATAGCCACCGGTGACCAGCGTCTGCAGCAGCGGATGTTCCGGCTGCCGGGTCTCAATCAACACCTCACCGGGGGCCTCACCCCGACCAGCACGGCCAGCCACTTGGATGATCTGTTGCGCCAGCCGCTCCGGCGCACGGAAATCTGGTGAAAACAGCGCCTGATCCATCTCCAACAGCCCCACCAGCGTCACCTTGGGGAAGTGGTGCCCCTTGGCCAGCATCTGCGTGCCCACCAAAATCAGCGGCTCACCGGAGCGCACCCGATCCAGCTGGGCGTCCAACGTGCCCTTGCGCCGGGTGCTGTCCCGGTCGATACGCACCACCGGCACCGAAAACTGTTGCGCCAGTGCCGCCTCCAGCCGAGCCGTGCCCTGCCCCACATGCACAAAGCTGCCGCTGCCGCAGTGGGGACAGCGTTCCGGCACGGGGCGCTGATAGTCGCAATGGTGGCAGTGCAAATGTTCCGGCTCACGATGATAGGTCAGATGGGCGCTGCAAGCGGGACAATCCGCCTGCCAGCCGCACTGGTGACACATGAGCACCGGCGCAAAGCCCCGCCGGTTGAGAAACAGCAGCACCTGCTGGCCTTGATCCAGATGGGCCTGCATGGCGGCACGCAGCGGCGCCGAGACCCCCGCCTCAATGCGCTCGCCGCGAATGTCCAGCAACTTGAGTGTAGGTAGCCGTGCCGGCCCAGCCCGCTGACGCAACCGGTGATGGGCATAGCGTCCGGTGCGGGCGTGGTGCAGGCTCTCCAGCGAGGGCGTGGCCGACCCCAGCACCACCGGAATATCCAGATGCTTGCCCAGCCACAGGGCGGTGTCCCGTGCGGAATAGCGCACCCCCTCCTGTTGCTTGTAGGAAAGGTCATGCTCCTCGTCCACCACAATCAGCCCCAGATTTTGAAACCGTCCCAGCACCGCCGAGCGGGTACCCAGCGCCACCTTCGCCTCCCCTCGGGCCAGACGACTCCAGCCGCAATGGCGCTCGCTGTCATTCAGGCCGGAGTGCAGCGCCACCACCGGCTGGCCCAGCCAGGCCTCAAAACGCCCAATCATCTGCGGGGTCAGACCGATCTCCGGCACCAGCACCAGCGCCTGGCGCCCAGTAGCGATCACCCGCTCCACCAAAGCCAGATAGACTGCCGTCTTGCCGGAGCCTGTCACCCCTTCGATCAGGTGAGGGTTGAAACGATCCAAACTCACCGACTCCACAATCCGCTGCTGCGCCGGGTTCAGAGCATGATGCCGAGCCGGTGGCAAGGGACGCGTCGGCATGCAGGGTGCCACAAATGACCGCACCCAGCCACGCGCCTCAAAGCGGCGCAAAGGCTCACGGTATTCGGCCATAAAGGCGCGCAGCTGCGTCACAGTCGCCCGCTCCCGCTGTTGCAGCCATTGCAACAAGCGTCGTTGGCGCACCGCCCGCAGCGGCAAGGCGTCCACCTTGAGCGCCTGGCCCGCCTCGGTCAGCGTCCAGACCGTCTCCCCCTGTTTCCACAACGCCTTGCCTTCCCGTAAGGCTTTGGGCAGCAGCATGAAGTAGACCTCACCCGCCGGGGCGTGATAATAGCGACACAACCAGGCGCCCAAGGCCAATTGATCCGCTGAGAGCGCCGGCTGCTCGTCCAGCACGGTGGTCATCGGCTTGAGGCGATCGGCGGGCAGACTATCATCCACCGGCGCCTCCAGCACAATGCCCACCACCTGCCGCGGGCCTAAGGGCACCCGCACCCGCACGCCCGGCGCCAATGGACGGGACGCCAGATAGGTCAGCGGCGAGTAAAAGGGGCCGGGCACGGCCACGGCAATGCGAACCAGGGACATAGCGGCTAAAATGACGGGTTCAACAGGAATCAGTCCGTAAACAGCTTATTCTGACACAGGATGCCGCCATGCTGACAACCTTTATCCACTGGCAGAACCGGCTGCAGGAGACCATCGGGCGGGCCGCCAGCTGGCTGACGCTGGTGCTGGCGCTGACCGCCACGGTGGTGGTCATTCTGCGCTATGGCTTCAACACCGGCTCCATCACCCTGCAGGAGAGCCTAGTCTACCTGCACGCTACAGCGTTCATGCTGGGCGCGGGTTACGCCTGGCTGCGCGATGCCCATGTTCGGGTGGACATCTTCTACGCCCGACTGAGTCAGCGTGGGCAGCTGTGGGTCAACCTGCTGGGCGTGCTACTGCTGGCGGTGCCCATGTTCGCCTTCATCCTTTGGGTCAGCTGGGACTACGTGGCCGCCAGCTGGGCCATTCAGGAACGCTCCACGGAAGACTCAGGCCTGCCCTATGTGTGGCTGCTCAAGACGCTGATTCTGATCATGCCGGCGCTAATGCTGCTGCAGGCGCTGAGCTGGGCGGCGCTCTATCTGCTCACCTTGCGCAACCCGGATGCCGCCGCGCCGTTCTGGCGGCGCCTGAAGGCGGATGTAGATCTGGACAAGGAGGCGGTGTAATGGCGTGGCTGGCGTTATTGTTGTTTGGGGTCGTCTTCGTCGCCCTGATGAGCGGTTTTCCCGTCGCCTTTGTGCTGGGCGGCGTGTCCTTGCTATTCGCGCTGATCGCTACGGCGGCGGGCGCATTCGACATGGCCTTTCTGGAGAGCATCCCCAGCCGGATTTACGGCATCATGACCAATGAAACGCTGCTGGCGGTGCCGCTGTTCGTGCTGATGGGGCTGATTCTGGAAAAAAGCCGCCTGGCCGATGAACTGCTCACCACCCTGTCCGATGTGATGAGTAATGTGCGCGGCGGATTAGCCCTGGCGGTCATCGTGGTGGGCATGCTGCTGGCGGCCAGCACCGGCATCGTAGGCGCCACAGTGGTGACCATGGGGCTGCTGGCCCTGCCAGCCATGCTGCGCCAGGGGTACGACCCCAAACTGGCCAGTGGCGTGATCGTGGCCTCCGGCACCCTTGGCCAAATCATCCCCCCTTCCATTGTGCTGATCCTGCTGGGGGATGTCATTTCCAACGCCTACCAAGAAGCCCAGCTGGCCCAGGGCAACTTCGCGCCCGAACCTCTATCCGTGGGGGACCTGTTCGCTGGCGCGTTTCTGCCAGGGCTGCTGCTGGTGGGCCTGTATGGTGCCTATGTGGTGGCCATGAGCTACCTCAAACCGAAAGCCCTGCCTGCCCGCCGCCGCACCGAGATCAACCCGGCACTCTTGCGTCGGGTGGTCTCCAGCCTGATTCC
>NZ_WFYD01000020.1 GCF_015490265.1 Sulfurivirga sp.
GAGCTTGCCCACTGGCATGAGGCGTTCATGCGCCAGTACATCGAGCCGATCATCCTGCCGAAGGGACTGGAGACCATTGAAGCGCAGAAGGCAAAGGGCGAGACGGTGATGATCATCACCGCCACCAGCACCTTCGTCACCGCGCCCATCGCCCGGCGTCTGGGCGTGGACATTCTGCTGGGCACCGAACCGGAGCGGGACGAACGGGGCCGCTACACCGGCGAGATTGTCGGCATTCCCACCTTTCAGGCGGGCAAGGTCAGACGCCTGGAGCAGTGGCTTGCGGACAACGGCGCCGATCTGTCCGACAGCTGGTTCTACTCAGACTCCCACAATGATATCCCGCTGCTGGAGCGGGTGGACAATCCGGTGGCGGTGGATCCGGACGAAAAGCTGCGCGCCCACGCGGAACGGGCCGGCTGGCCGATCACCTCCTTCCGCTAATCCCGTCGCATCCAGCCGGCAATGCTCACCCGCGACTGTCGCGTCGGCCGCACTTCGTGGGGAACCTCGCTGCTGATGAAGGTGGCCATCAGGCCCGGTTGCGGCACGACCGTCTCCAGCACCGTCCGTTCATCCGGCCCATAAAGCACCAGTTCTCCGCCCCACTGCCCATCCCACTCAGGATTGAGATAGAGAACAGTGGTGACGATACGGTTGCTGCGACCACGGAAGTTGTCCCAGTGCCGGCTGTAATGCCGCCCCGGCGGATAGAGGGCGAAGTGCGCCTCATAGCCGTTGATGCCCAGATAGAGCTGTCGGTTGAGCTGGCGGCGGTAGTCCGCCATCAGCGCAAGGAACCGCTGCTGGGACGGGGTGCTGCCATCCAGCCAGATGATGCTGTCGCCACGGATGCGGGTATCCACCTGATTGTCGGCGCCCCGGCCGATGGTGGCCTGATGCATGCGCCGAGCCTCATAATGGCCCATGGCCTCCTCATACAGCGCCTGCCGAAGATCCTCTTCCAGAAAGCCGGGCACCAGCGCGTAGCCCCGGCTGCTCAGCTGCTCGAACAGTTCGTCTGCCGCCACTGCCCGCTCCATTACAATAGCCTCCATTCAGACCGAGGGAACCGACCATGTCAGCATTCCAGACACTGCGCCTGAAAAAGGGCGAAGAGCGCCGCATCCGTCAGGGACACCTGTGGATCTATTCTAATGAAATCGACACGCGCGCCACACCGCTCCGGCAGTTCGAACCGGGTGAGGCGGTCATCATCGAGGCCGCCAACGGCAAGGCGCTGGGTGTGGGCTATGTCAATCCCCACTCGCTCATCGCCGCCCGGCTGCTGACACGCAACCCGGACACCGAGCTGGGCGTGCGCTTCTTCAAACAGCGCCTGCAGCAGGCCGAAAAACTGCGGGCCCTGCACTTCAGCGCCCCCTTCTACCGCCTCGCTTTCGGCGAGAGCGACTTCCTGCCCGGCCTGGTGGTGGACCGCCATGGCGACGTGCTGGTGGTGCAGATCACCACCGCCGGTATGGAGCGGCTCAAGGATCGCGTCATCACCGCGCTGGAAGCGCTCTACGAACCGGCCGCCATCGTGCTCCGCAACGATCTGGACAGCCGCAAGCTGGAAGGCCTGCCGCTGGAGGACGAAGTCATCGGCGCCCTGCCCGAAGAGGTCATCATCGAGGAGAACGCCACCCGTTTCATCCTCCCTGTTCTGGGCGGTCAGAAGACCGGCTGGTTCTATGACCACCGCGAAAGCCGCCGTCAGCTGCAGCAGCTGGTGGCCGGCAAGCGGGTGCTGGATGTGTTCAGCTATCTGGGGGGCTGGGGGCTGGAAGCCCTCAACGCCGGCGCCAGCGAGGCCGTGTTCGTGGAGCGCTCCGAACTGGCGCTGGACCATCTGGAGCGCAGCGCCCAGCTCAACGGGCTGGCCGGGCGCATCACCCAGTATCAGGGCAATGTGTTCGAAGTGCTGCCCCAGCTGATCAATGACGGCGAGCGCTTCGACGTGGTGATCGTGGATCCGCCCGCCTTCATCAAGCGCAAAAAGGACTTCAAGGCCGGCAAGCAGGGCTATCAGCGCATCAACGAACTGGCGCTGCGGCTGCTCAACCCGGACGGCATTCTGGTGAGCGCTTCCTGCTCCCACCACATGCCGCGCGAGGTGCTCAGGGAGCAGATCCAGCGGGCCGCACGCCAGATCGACCGCATGGCGCAGGTCTTCTTCCAGGGCGGCCAGGGGCCGGATCATCCCGTGCACCCCGCCATGCCGGAGACGGAATACCTCAAGACCTTCTTCCTGCGCGCCTGGCCGGGGCAGTGAGCCTCACCCGGCCATGCGGCACGGCCTTGACAAGCTGTGTTAAATTACCAAACACTTTGAACGGAACATCCACAGCATGCGTCCGTTCCAATGGAAATGTCCGGGGCGGATGCTCTCCTTCCAACCTGCAAAGGAGCAAGGCATGAGACAGTTCAAAAAGGCTCTGCTGAGCAGCATTCTGACAGCCGGCCTGCTGACCGCCCTGCCCTCGCACGCCGCTGACGCGGACACCGCGGGCAAGAAAAAGGTGGACGCCTCCGACCCCACCAAGATCTACTCCTTCATCGGCGTGGGCCCCCGCTACACTGCCTACACCAATGGCGAGCACACCTGGGAGCTGCGCACCACCGGCACCCTCACTCTGAGCAGGCAGGACATGGCCGTCTTCGAAATCGGCTACGGCTGGCACGATGGCCACAAGGCGCCGGGCGGCAATGACGGCGTGACCGACGGACGCGTGCGCTGGTTCCACATCTTCAGCATGGACTACGGCAAGATGGGCTACCGGGGCTGGGCCACCCAGATCGACGCCCAGTTCCAGGGCAGCCTGAAGGGCACCAACGGCAGCAACAACCTCTCCCTGGGCGGGGTGGCCGCCTATGGCCTGACCCCCAACTGGAGCCTGTTCCTGATGGGCAACCTGGTCAACAACTGGAACAAGGACTTCAAGGACCATCAGGGCGTCGGCCTCAACATCTCTCCCCTGCTGGTCTACAAGAATGACAAGTGGTGGGACGGCGCCTATGTGCGCCTCTGGCCCACCTACACCCGTTTCGTCTCGGGCAAACTGGACAACAGCGGCGGCGCCACCATGCAGATCAGCGTGGGTGGGCGCATCACCCCCACCAAGACCTGGGTGGTCGTGGTGCGCAAGAACTACGACAAGGACCTCAACGACCTGAAGAACGTCAACGATGCCGTGCTGATGGCCGACTGGGACATCCTGTTCAGCGTCAGCACCTTTTTCTGACGGCAGGGCGGCCTGGCCGCCTGCCCACAAACGAAAAAGCCCTGCCATTTGAGGCAGGGCTTTTCTGAATTCTGGCTCCGCCGGCTGGACTCGAACCAGCGACCAAGAGATTAACAGTCTCCTGCTCTACCAACTGAGCTACGGCGGAATGCTGTTGTTCGCTGTGCGAACAGGCGCGTATTATAAGGTCCGGTTCAAAGGTGTCAACACTTTTTTAGGGGCTGTGAAGTGCATGAATTTTTTCACCCCACAGGGTTTGACATGGACGAAGAAATGCCTAAAATACCGCCTCGTTGTCGCGGTTGACGCGGCAACACTGTCCTAAGCGTCCCGTTCGTCTAGAGGCCTAGGACACCGCCCTTTCACGGCGGTAACAGGGGTTCGACTCCCCTACGGGACGCCAACACAGAGCGGGAATAGCTCAGTTGGTAGAGCACGACCTTGCCAAGGTCGGGGTCGCGGGTTCGAGTCCCGTTTCCCGCTCCAATCCTTTCCAAATCTTTCAGACATCATCTCCGATCTGTTTCCTGCCAGACCAGCGGTTTTCAATCTGACGATTGTCCGGTTTCATGTTCCGATTCTGCGCCGCTGCAACCATCTCTTTTCGCAAACCGCTTTCGGTGAATCAGGCTGGACGCATCGGGCATGTTTACCAGACGTACCGACAGCGCCATTTTTCGCCTGCCGGCAAAGGCCCTGCATCCGGCTGCTCCGAGGACGCCAAAGGCGCGACAGAAGGCCGCTCGTTCACGCTTTTTTATCCGGCCAGCCTTCTGGCATCCTGTCTCTGGGCCAGTTGCCATGGTTGCCCGCATGCCCGCCCAGTCATGTCAATTCCGGCAGAGCAACTGATGCCCTCGACTTTCACTGTTGATATCAAAAGGACAAGACTGTGAACGACATAGCCCTGGGACTGCTGGCCGTGGCGATCACCATCGTTGTCACCCTGGCAGGCCTGTCCCTGCTGGTACGCGCCGGGATCAAGGCATCCCAACAGAAGCGCCGTTCCGAGTAAACAGGAATGTCGCTGCGCTTTCGCATGTTGATGAAACGCCAGCTGACGTCACCCGCTTCATGAACCGGGTTTCTTTCCGGCCTCTGGAACGGGGTCTCCCCCATTTTTACAGGATGCGTTTTTCCGCGCCCGGAAAACGGCATGAAAAAACCCGCCTGAGGCGGGTCTGACACGGTTCCTGCGCCTTTTTCAGCCCTTGGCGGCCGGGCGCATGTGCGGGAACAGGATCACGTCCCGGATGGAGGGACTGTCGGTAAACAGCATCACCAGCCGGTCGATGCCGATACCCTCGCCCGCCGCCGGCGGCATGCCGTGCTCCAGGGCGATGATGTAGTCCTCGTCGTAGAACATGGCTTCCTCGTCACCGGCCTCCTTGGCTTCCACCTGCTTGCGGAAACGCTCGGCCTGGTCCTCGGCGTCGTTCAGCTCCGAGAAGCCGTTGGCGATCTCGCGCCCGCCGACGAACAGTTCGAAGCGGTCGGTGACGAAGGGGTTCTCGTCGTTGCGCCGCGCCAGCGGGCTCACCTCAGCCGGATATTCGGTGATGAAGGTGGGATCCTTGAGGTTGTGCTCCACGGTGGCTTCGAAGATTTCGGTCTGCACCTTGCCCAGCCCCCAGCCGGCCTCCACCTTGATGCCCAGCTTTTCCGCCACGGCCCGGGCGGCGTCCAGATCCTCCAGCTGCTCGGGCGTGATGTCCGGATTCAGCTTGAGGATGGATTCCTTCATGGTCATGCGCGCGAAGGGCTTGCCGAAGTCGAAGGTCTCGCCCTGATAGGTGACCTGCGTGCCGCCGGTGACGGTCTCGGCGATCTCACGGAACAGCGCCTCGGTGTAGTCCATCATCTTGTGGTAGTCGGCGTAGGCCTCGTAGAACTCCACCATGGTGAACTCGGGGTTGTGGCGCGTGGACAGGCCTTCGTTGCGGAAGTTGCGGTTGATCTCGAACACCTTCTCGAACCCGCCCACCAGCAGGCGCTTGAGATACAGCTCCGGCGCGATGCGCAGGTAGAGGGGCATGTCCAGTGCGTTGTGATGGGTGATGAAGGGTCGTGCCGTGGCGCCCCCAGGAATCACCTGCATCATGGGGGTTTCCACTTCGAGAAAGCCGTGGCGCACGAGGAAGTCCCGCACCGTCTGCACGATCTTGGAGCGGATCAGGAAGGTCTGACGGCTGTCCGGGTTCATGATCAGGTCCAGATAGCGACGACGGTAGCGCAGCTCCTGATCCTGCAGTCCGTGGAACTTGTCCGGCAGCGGACGGATCGCCTTGGTGATCAGTTCCACATGGTCGGCCCGCACGGTCAGCTCGCCTGTTCTGGTCTTGAACAGCCAGCCCTCGACGCCGATGATGTCGCCCAGGTCCCACTTCTTGAACTGCTGGTTGTAGACGCCTTCCGGCAGGTCGTCACGGGTGACGTAGATCTGGATGCGCCCGCTCATGTCCTGCAGGGTGGCAAAGCTGGCCTTGCCCATGATGCGCCGGGTCATCATGCGCCCGGCGATCTTGACACGGATGGGCCCTTCCGCCTCCAGCCGCTCGGCGTCCCAGTCGTCATAGGCGGCGTGAATGTCCGCCGCCAGATGCTCGCGGCGGAAGGTGTTGGGATAGGCGTTGCCCTGCTCGCGCAGCGCCCTGAGCTTCTCACGGCGCTCGGCGATGATGCGGTTTTCGTCCTGCTGCTGTTCCTGTTCCCGGGCGGGTGTGTTCTGTTCGCTCATGAATGGGGGTCCTGTGTTGCGTTATGCGGAAGTCTGCTGACCGATGCCGGCCTTGAGGCTGGCCTCGACGAACTGGTCCAGATCGCCGTCCAGCACTGCCTGAGTGTTGCCGGTCTCCACACCGGTGCGCAAATCCTTGATGCGGCCGGAATCCAGTACATAGGAGCGGATCTGGCTGCCCCAGCCGATGTCGGCCTTGGACTCCTCCAGCTTCTGCTTCTCGGCGTTGCGCTTCTGCATCTCGTGCTCCCACAGCTTGGCGCGCAGCTGGCGCATGGCCTCGTCCTTGTTCTGGTGCTGGGAGCGGCCCGCCTGACACTGGGTCACGATACCGGTGGGCAGGTGGGTGATGCGCACCGCGGATTCCGTCCGGTTGACGTGCTGGCCGCCAGCGCCGGAGGCGCGGTAGACGTCGATGCGCAGGTCGGCCGGGTTGATCTCGATGTCGATGTCGTCGTCCACCTCCGGGCTGACGAACACGGAGGCGAAGGAGGTGTGGCGGCGGTTGCCGGAGTCGAACGGCGACTTGCGCACCAGCCGGTGCACGCCGGTTTCGGTCTTGAGCCAGCCGTAGGCGTGATCGCCCTTCACATGAATGGTGGCCGACTTGATGCCGGCCACCTCGCCCGGCGTCACCTCCACCAGCTCGGCGTCGAAGCCCTTCTTCTCGATCCAGCGCAGGTACATGCGCAGCAGCATGTTGGCCCAGTCCTGCGCCTCGGTGCCACCGGAGCCGGCCTGAATGTCCACATAGCAGTTGTTGGCGTCCATCTCGCCGGAGAACATGCGCTGGAACTCCAGCTGCTCCAGCACCTTGCCGTAGCCCTCCAGCTCGCCGCGGACCTCCTCCACCAGCTCCTCGTCACCGGCCTCCTCGGCCATCTCCAGCAGCTCATGGGCGGAGGCCAGCCCTTCCAGCAGGTTGGTCAGGCCATCGACCACCTTCTCCAGCTGGGCCTTCTCCTTGCCCAGCGCCTGCGCCCGCTCCGGATCGTTCCAGACGTCCGGATCCTCCAGCTCGCGGTTGACCTCTTCCAGCCGCTCGCGCTTCTCATCCAGCTTGAGATAGCCTTTCAGCGCCTCGGCGCGCTGCTGATAGTCCTTGATCTGTGAATAGAGACTGCCCAGTTCCATGGTTGTTCGCCGTCGGCAAAAATAAAGCGGAATTTTAGCATATCCACGCCCTTTCCAGCCCCGCCGGCCAATCCCCTAAAATAGCGGCGGGTGGATCTGAAAAAACGGAGCAGCAACATGGCAACACGCATCGAGAAGGACTCCCTCGGCGAGGTGGAAGTCCCCGCCGACGCCCTGTGGGGCGCCCAGACCCAGCGGGCGGTGAACAACTTTCCCATCAGCGGCCGGCCCATGCCGGAACGCTTCATCCGCGCGCTGGCGGAGGTCAAGCGTGCCTGCGCCCTCGCCAACGAACAGCTGGGGCTGATGGACGCCGACACGGCCCGCGCCATCGTCACCATCGCCGAACGCATCGCCTCGGGCGAATGGGCCGACCAGTTTCCGGTGGACATCTTCCAGACCGGCTCCGGCACCAGCACCAACATGAACATGAACGAGGTGATCGCCCGCGCGGCAGCGCAGGAACTGGGCGTGAGCCTGCATCCCAACGATCACGTCAACATGAGCCAGAGCTCCAATGACACCATTCCCACCGCCATTCACGTCTCCGCCGCCGTGGCGGTGAAGGACGACCTGCTGCCGGCACTGGACCACCTGATCGACACCCTGGCCCGCAAGGCGGAGGAGGTGGAAGGCATCGTCAAGACCGGCCGCACCCACCTGATGGACGCCATGCCGGTGACCCTGGCGCAGGAACTGGACGCCTGGAAGGTGCAGCTGGAAGACGTGCGCGAGCGCCTTGAGGACACCCTGAAGCGGCTGGTGCGCCTGCCGCAGGGCGGCACCGCGGTGGGCACCGGCGTCAACGCGGACCCGGCCTTCGGCCCCACGGTGGCCGGAAAGCTGGCGGAACGGCTCGGCCTGCCCTTTGTCAGCATGGACAACTACTTCGTGGGCCTGAGCAGTCAGGACACGGCGCTGGAGCTGTCCGGCCAGCTGAATGTGCTGGCCGCCGCGCTGATGAAGATCGCCAATGACCTGCGCTGGATGAACTCCGGCCCGCTGGCCGGGCTGGCGGAGATCCAGCTGCCGGCGCTGCAGCCGGGCAGCTCCATCATGCCCGGCAAGGTCAATCCGGTCATTCCCGAGGCGGTGGCCATGGTGTGCGCCCAGATCACCGGCAACCACGCCGCCATCACCGTGGGCGCCCAGTCCGGTAACTTCCAGCTCAACGTGATGCTGCCGATGATCGCCGCCAACCTGCTGGAGAGCCTGACGCTGGCGACCAACGCCATGCGCGTGCTGACGGACAAGGCCGTATCCGGCTTCACCGTCAACCGGGCCAATCTGGAGAAGGCGCTGGAGGCCAATCCCATCCTTGTGACGGCGCTCAACCGTGTGGTAGGCTATGAGCTGGGCGCGCGGATCGCCAAGACCGCCTATGCCGAGGGCCGCCCCGTGCTGGAAGTGGCCCGCGAAATGACCGATCTGGATGATGCCACCCTCCGACGCCTGCTGGACCCTGCCAGACTGACCCGCGGCGGCACACCCAGCATCGACTGAATCCCATCATCGAGACAGAAAGGAGCCACCATGGCCGTTGTCAACCTCAAGACCGAAGAGTTCGAAAAGTTCATTCAGGACCACCCGATGGTCATTCTGGATTTCTGGGCCGAATGGTGCGGGCCGTGCAAGATGTTCGCCCCCATCTTCGAAAAGGTGGCGGAAAAGCATCCGGACGTGGCTTTCGCCAAGGTGAACGTGGAAGAAGAGCAGCAGCTTGCGGCCATGTTCCAGGTGCGCTCCATTCCCACGGTGGCCTTCATGCGTGAGGGCATCGTCGTCTACGCCCAGCCGGGCATGATGCCCGAGGAGATGCTGGAAGAGGGCATCCAGCAGATGAAGAACCTGGACATGGACCAGGTGCGCGCCGAGCTGGAAAAGGCCCAGCAGGAACAGCAGCAGGGCTGAGCGCTACACGTAAAGCTCCAGCGGTGGCTCCAGCGCGAGCCGCCGCACCAGATCCGACACCGTCACCATTCCCGCCAGCTTCCCCTGCCCGTCCACCACCGGCAGGCTGTGAATTCTGTAATCGGTCATCACCCGCGCCGCGCGGCGGATCAGCGTGTCCGGCCAGCAGGTGACCACCGGCGAGCTCATCACCTCCGCCACGCGCCCTTCGCGCACCTGCATGCCATGCCCGCGACGCCACACCAGCCCCATGAGGTCAGTCACCGACAGCAGCCCCACCACATGGTTCTCGCCCATCACCGGCAGGGTACCCACGGCATGCTGCTCGAACAGCCGCCAGGCCTCTTCCAGCGTGGCCTCCTGCGTGATCGACACCACCGGCGAGGCCATGATCTCGCGCACTTCCACCAGCGTCTCGCCCCGCGCCTGCGCCGCCCTGCGCACCTGCTCATACTGGCGCCGGGCCTGCTCCACCGTCAGCGGCACCTGCTGGTAGCGGCGGTCCAGTTCCACCTGTTCGTGCTGCAGGGTGGGCTTTTCCACCGGCGGCACCGGCCGGGAAGCCTCCGGCTTCAGCGGCGGCAGGGTGTTCTGCAATCCCAGATACGCCTGCCCTTCCGGACTGTAAACCACGAACATGGTCGCTATAATCCTCTCAATGTTTTGAACATTCCTGCTTAGTTTATCGGCATCAGGGAGCACAACGCCATGGAAATCAGACTGATCCGCAACCCCGACCCGCAGCAGCTGGACGAACTGGGCGTGCGCGACTGGCCCATCTGGGAAAAGGAAGTGTCCACCTTCCCGTGGACCTATGACGCCACCGAAACCTGCTACATTCTCGAAGGCCGTGTCACCGTCACGCCTGAAGGCGGCGAGCCGGTGACCATCGAAGCGGGCGATCTGGTCACCTTCCCCGCCGGCATGTCATGCGTGTGGGAGATTCACGCGCCCATCCGCAAGCATTACAACTTCTCATAAACGGACGCCTTCCCATGGAATTCATCGCCATTCTGTTCGCCATCGCCTTCTACTTTCTCTTCCTCTCGGCCATGCTCAAGCTGGCCGTCAGACTGGTGCTGCGCTGCGACCAGCCGTGGGGCAACGCCTTCAAGGTCACGCTCATAGACTTTCTTGTGGTCATGGCAGTGCAGGTCGGTCTGGCCATCGTCATGGCCCTTTTCCTCGGCGTGGGCAGCCTTGAGCCGGAGGCCGTGCGTCAGGGTGGGGCCGCGTTTGCCATGCAGCTTGTCATGGTGCTGGCCAATATCGGCGTGAGCGCCTATGTCTACAGCCGCTGGATCAGCTGCCCGGGCACGGACTATGAAGAAGGCACCGGTTTTTGGCAGGGACTGGGCATCTATCTGGTGCAAATGCTCGTCACCGTACTCATCGCCCTGATCTTCGGGGCCGGCATCGGATTCATCGCCGCCATGCTGGACAAGTGAACCTCTGAACAGTCATCAAGGAGACCCGCATGAAACAGTCATTGACCGTCATCGGCCTGGGCGAACTGGGCAGCGTGTTCGCCCGTGGCTTTCTGCGCACCGGACATCCGGTCTATCCCGTCACCCGGGAAATCTCCATGGATGAAGCCGCCGAGCAGTATCCGCAGATGAAAGCCGTGCTGGTCGCCACCGGCGAAGCCGACCTGCATCCGGTGCTGGAGCAGGTGCCACAGGTGTGGCGCGACCGGCTCATCCTGCTGCAGAACGAACTGCTGCCGCGGGACTGGCAGGCCCACGGACTGGACAACCCGACGGTGATCTCCGTCTGGTTCGAGAAGAAAAAGGGCATGGACAGCAAGGTGGTGCTGCCCTCCCCGGTCTTCGGGCCCCATGCGGACACCGTCTGCGCCGCACTCAAGAGTCTGGATCTGCCCTGCTACAGGGTGGAAACGCCTGAAGAGCTGGAATACGAGCTGGTACGCAAGAACCTCTACATTCTCACCACCAACATCGCCGGGCTGGCGCTGCCGGATGGCGCTACCGTCGACGACCTGCGCCATGACCACGGCGCGCTGATGGATGCCGTGGCGCAGGAGGTGCTGGACATTCAGGAGGCGCTGGTGGGCCACCCCGTGGACCGTGCCCGGCTGATGGCCGGCATGCTGGAAGCCTTCGACGGCGACCCCGCCCACAAGTGCAAGGGGCGCTCCGCCCCCGCTCGCCTCAGGCGCGCGCTGGCGCACGCCGACCAGTTCGGCCTGGCCGTGCCCACCCTGCGGCAGCTGGCCGAAGAGCACCTGAACTGACGGCAGTTTCCCGTCACGCTGACAGGCCGCCTGCGGGCGGCTTTTTCATGCCCTGTCGCGCTTCCCCCTTCACCTTCAGACGCGCTTCTGCTCCCATGAATTGAGGGCCAGCGCACCCCCGCAATGCCGACAGACAGTGCCGTCATGCGGGGTCTCCCCCAATTCCGCTCCGTTGCTCTCCAGCGCGTCGGACGCGTTCCACCTTCCGACCTGGAAAAGCGTGTGATACAGCAAAAACCCCCGGCGTCGCGAGTCTCCCCGCTGTTTTATCCGCTCGCACGCAAGATGCATCTTCACAACCAGTCGCTTCACACACCGCAAACGCCTCGAACCGGCTTGACAGCCCCGGAACCACGGGGTCTCCCCCATTTTTACCGGGCGCCGCGCCGGCGGCGAAAAGCGTGTCCTGCAAAATCGGGGGAGACCCCGTCAAAAGCGGTTTTTCGAGCGCTGGAACGGGTTTTGGCGACATTTTTCCGCTCCGTTTCCGGCGCGGCAGACAGGCAGCTGTCAAAAATAGGGGAGACCCCGTGTCACAAGGGGTTGTGACGGCCTGGCCTGAGGCAAACGATTGTCAGTGACTGCTGGCAAAAGCGGCATGGGACATGGCGGCGTCAGCCACCGCGGTCAGCTCCGGCGGGTGCCATGCTGAAGGCATGCCTGGCCACGGCCCTCATGGCGGTGACCAGGCTTTAAATGACAGGGACGAGGACTCAGCCATAAATGCGTGACAGTATCAGGCAATCGGTGAGTCTCTGCTGCCAGCCATAACGAAAAACGCCCGCTTGTGAGCGGGCGTTTGTCTGGCTGAAGGCTCGCGGCCTATTTGACGGTTTCGTAATCCTTGTGGATTTCAATATCCGCATGCTGCTTCAGCGCTTCGATGCGGGCGCGCACTTCGGCATCCCCCAGAATGCCGGCCAGCGCGGCCTTGAGCTGATCACGCAGCAGCTTGGGCAGCTTGTTGTCGTCGGTCAGGCGCACACCTTCCACCACCATCAGCGCAGGCATGCCGTTGACATCGATCAGCTGCCAGACGGGCTTGCCGTCGTGAGGCTTGGGGGCCTTGAAGGCGGCCTGCACCACCACTGGCGGCAGCTTGGGCAGCATGCGGTCCACCCATACGGGCGCATGCCACTGCATGGACGGAGTGAGCACCTGCTCCACAGGCTTGCCGGCCTTCAGCTGAGCCAGCGCCTGCCTGAGGGCGGCCACGGCCTTCTCGTGCGCCTGCTGACGCTTGAGCGTTTCGACAATGCGGTCACGCACCTTCTCAAGCGGCAGCTGGTGCTGCGGAATGACCCGGTTGATGCGCAGCACCAGTGCCTGATTGGGGTTCAGCTCAATGACCTGGCTGTTGAGGCGCTGCTTGTAGACTTCTTCGCCAAAAGCTGCCTCACGCGCCTTGGGGTTGGCGAACAGGCCATCGCCATGGGCGCGGCTGAAGGGTTTGGATGTCTGCACCCTGGCGCCAATGGCCTGCGCCGCCGGCTCCAGTGTGTCAGGCTGCTCGTAGGCCTGGGTGTTGAGTTTTTCCAGCAGGTCGTAGTACTGCTTGTCGGCCTGCTGCTCCCGATAGAACGCCAGGGCACGGTCACGCGCCTTGTCAAACGGCTGGGTCTGCGCCGGACGGATGTCCTCCAGCTGGATGATGTGCCAGCCGAACTGGGTCTTGACCGGCTCGGAGATCTCGCCCTTCTTCATGGCAAAGACCTTCTTGTCGAATTCGGGCACCATGGTGCCCTGCTCGAACCAGCCAAGATCACCGCCCACGGAGGCGGAGCCCGGGTCTTTCGAGTGTTTTTTCGCCAGTTCCGCGAAGTCGGCGCCCTGCTTGAGCTTCGCTTCCAGCGCCTGCGCCTGCTTCAGCGCCGCCTGCTCGGACTTCTTGTCGCCCGCCTTGAAGGGAATGAGAATATGGCGGGCACGGCGCTGTTCCGGTTCGGTGAACAGATCCCGGTTGTCCTCGTAGAACTGCTTCAGCGTCGCCTCATCCGGCTTGATGGCGGCGGCCAGCTTGTGTTTGTCCAGCAGTACATAGTCCACCACAACCTTTTCCGGCTCGACGAACGCGTCCTTGTGCTGATCGTAGTAGGCCTGCACCTGTTTGTCGGTGACCTGCGCTACGTTGATGAAGGGCGTCATGTCCAGCTGAATCCAGCCCACCTTGCGCTGCTGACGCTGCAGGTCCACCAGCTGGTTCACCTCCGCCGGCCAGGCCAGCGTGGAGGCCTGAGTCAGCGCCCGGTACTGCTGCTCCAGCAGGCTCAGTTTCTGCAGCCGCTCGAACTCGGGAATGGTCAGCCCGTTGGCGCGCAGCACCTGCTCATATTTCTCCTTGGAGAACTTGCCGTCCTTGTCGGCAAAGATGGGCGCGCTCTGGATCACCATGGCCACCTGCGCGTCACTGATGGCCATGTGATGATCGGCAGCCCACTGCTGAATGAGCTTCTGCTCGATCAGCCGGTCGAGGATCTCCCGGCGCAACTTTTTGTCATCCACCAGCTGATCGTAGCGCTCACCCAGCTGCTGTTGCAGCTGCTGCTTCTGGCGCTGATAGACGCGCACGAACTCGATGGCATTGATCGGTTCGCCATTGACCTCCGCCACCACGATGGTCTTGGGCCCGGTGAAATAGTTGTTGATGCCCCACAGCGCGAAAGGCACCGCAATGAGAATGACGATGGCCCAGGCGATGATGCCCTTGGCTTTTTCCCGGATGAATTCCAGCATGGTGTTTCAGTCCTTCAGTTGCACGCCTTCGGCGTGTTGGGGTCGAACGGATCCTGCAGGATGAGGGTTTCGTTGCGCTCCGGCCCGGTGGAGAGAATGGCCACCGGCACCCCCACCTGCTCCTCGATGAAACGGATGTAGTCCCGGGCCGCCTGCGGCAGGGCGTCCCACTCGCGCACCCCTTCGGTGCTCTGCCGCCAGCCGGGCAGGGTCTCGTAGATGGGGGTGCATTCGGCGTATTCCTCGGCGCTGGAAGGCGGCAGGATGCGGCGGCGGCCCTTGTGTTCATAGGCCACGCAGACCTTCACTTCTTCCAGACCATCAAGCACGTCCAGCTTGGTCAGGCACAGGCCGGACAGGCCGTTGATCTGCGCGGCGCGGCGCAGGGCCACGGCATCGAACCAGCCGCAACGGCGCTGGCGCCCTGTGGTGGCGCCGAACTCGTGCCCTTTCGTGCCCAGATGCTTGCCGATGGGATCGCCCTGATCGGTCGCCACGTCATAGGGCAGCTCAGTGGGGAACGGCCCGCCGCCCACACGGGTGGCGTAGGCCTTGGTGATGCCCAGCACGTAATCCAGCTGGCACGGCCCCACGCCACTGCCGGCGGCGGCGCCGCCAGCGGTGGTGTTGGAGGAGGTGACATAGGGATAGGTGCCCTGGTCGATGTCCAGCAGCGTGCCCTGCGCCCCCTCGAACATGATGTTGTGCCCCTGCTGGTTGAGCTCGTGAATCATGTTGGGAATGTCGCCCAGCATGGGCAGAATCAGATCATGATAGCGCTGACATTTCTCCCACAGGCGGTCGAAGTCCACCGTGTCCTGCCCGTAGTAGTGGCGCAGCATGAAATTGTGGTAGTCCAGCGTTTCCGCCAGCTTTTCGCGGAACTGTTCCATGTTCTTGAAGTCACCGGCACGCAGGCCGCGGCGGGCCACCTTGTCCTCATAGGCCGGACCGATGCCCCGGCCGGTGGTGCCGATGGCCTTCTTGCCGCGACGCGCCTCGCGCGCCTGATCGATGGCGACGTGATAGTCGAGAATCAGCGGGCAGGCCTCGCTGATGTAGAGGCGGTCCCGCACCGGAACGCCCGCCGCCTCAAGCTGACTCACCTCCTTTTCCAGCGCGTCCGGAGCCAGCACCACGCCATTACCGATCATGCAGGCCACATTCTCGCGCAGAATACCGGAGGGGATGAGGTGAAGAATGGTCTTGTTGCCGTCGATCACCAGCGTGTGTCCGGCGTTGTGGCCGCCCTGAAAGCGCACTACTGCGCTGACCCGGTCGGTCAGCAGATCGACGATCTTGCCCTTGCCTTCGTCACCCCACTGGGTGCCGACGATGACTACGTTACGCCTTGTCATTCCGTACGACCCATTCTCCACCAATGTTCTCAAGATAGCGGCCCGCGCCCTGCGGCACCGTCTCGCACCAGAGCACTTCCCAGCCTTCCGCACGCAGCAGCCCCACCTTCTCATAGAGGGCGGCGTCCGGCTGCATGGGTGCCCAGATCCGCTCTCCCGTGCGCTCCACCGGCGGCAGCATGTCCAGCACGGCGCGCAGATCCAGACTGAAGCCGGTGGCCGGTGCCACGGCGCCGAATTCACGCCCCATGCCGTCGTAGCGGCCGCCGTTGGCCACCTCCACCGCCTGGCCATGGGCATCGGTAACGTAGGTGGCGAAGGTGACGCCGGTGTGATACTGATAGCCACGCACTTCGGCCAGATCCACGAACAGACGCACATCCGGCACGGCCTCTCGCAGCAGCATCACCACATCGGCCAGCGCCTGCAGCTGGTGCAGCTGCTCCGGCAACTCCTGCAGCAGGGCGCGGGCCTGTTCCAGCACGCTTTCGGCCTCACCGGCCAGCAGCAGCCAGTCGGTAAACAGCGCCTGCACCGAGTAGTGGATGTCGTCCAGATGGGCCGCCAGCCAGGCCTCATACTCCGGGCGTGCCTTGCGCCTGAGCATGTCGAGCACGTCCGCCTGCTCCGGTGCAGTCAGGCCGCTTGCCTCCAGCAGCCCACGCACGAGCCCGGCATGACCAAGGCTCAGGGTCATCGGCGTCAGACCGAGCGCCTCCATGGCCTCGACAAGCAGCAGCAACGCCTCCTGATCACCCGCCGTGCCCGGCACGTTGAACAGCTCGATGCCCACCTGGTAGGGGCTGCGGGAGCCGGTGGCGCGGTTGTAGTGGGCGCGCAGCACTTCACCGGCATAGCACAGGCGCAGCGGGTGCCCCCTGCCCGCCTCAAGCCGTGACAGGGCAATGCGAGCCACCTGCGGCGTCATGTCGGCGCGCACGCCCATCTGACGGCCGCTTTCCCGATCCACGAACACACAGGTGTCATCACGCAGATCCTGCGCCGTGCCGGTCAGCAGCGCCTCCACATATTCCGCCAGTGGTGGCTGCACCAGCGCATAGCCGGACGCGGCAAACAGGTCCACCAGTTCACGCCGGTAGAACTCCAGCTTCTCCGCCTGCTCCGGCAGCAGGTCCTCAATACCTTCCGGCGTAAACCAGGCTTCGGTTGTCATGGGCGCCTCCTCAGGCAACCAGATAAATGATGATCAGACCGATGATCAGGCCGCTGAGACCATAGAGCCGGATCTGGTCATCCGGCAGCTCGGTCATCTGACGCATGGTGCGCCGCCAGAAGGCGGGCAGCGCCAGCGGCAGCACGCTTTCCAGAATGAACGCCAGCCCCAGCGCGCTCCACAGAACGGCTTCCTGAAAATCGCTCATGGCCTGTCAGCAGCACCGTTTTCCCGAATCAGGAAGCGGAAGTAGTCCGCACGCGGATCCAGCACCAGCAGGTCACGCTTGCTGTTGAAGGCGGCCTGATAGGATTCCATGCTCTTGAAGAAGGCGAAGAAGTCCGGGTCTTTGGAGTAGGCCTGGGCGTAGATCTCGGAAGCCTTCGCATCCCCTTCACCCCGGGTGGCTTCCGCCTTGCGGTAGGCTTCGGCCAGGATGACCACGCGCTTGCGATCCGCCTCGGCGCGGATCTTCTCGGCCGCTTCCGCCCCTTCGGAGCGCAGCTCGTTGGCCACCCGCTTGCGCTCGGCCTCCATGCGGCGATAGACGGACTCGGACACATCCTTGGGCAGATCCACACGCTTGATGCGCACATCCACCACCTCAATGCCGAACGCCCTGGCGTCCTTCTGCGCCTTGCGGGTAATGGCGCGGGTGATCTCGTCACGCTGACTGGCGATCACCTCCTTCACCGTGCGGCTGCCGAACTCGGCACGCAACCCATCCTTGAGGATCTGGGACAGGCGCATGTTGGCCAGCCGGATGTCTCCACCCATGGTGGTGTAGAAGCGCGCGCTGTCGGCGATGCGCCACTTGGCGAAGGAGTCGACGATCAGATTCTTCTTCTCCACCGTCAGATAGCGCTCCGGCGGCGCATCCAGCGTCTGCAGGCGCGCATCGAAGGTGCGCACATTGTTGACAAAGGGGGTTTTCATGTGCAGGCCGGGTTTGAGGTCCGCCTTGACGATCTCCCCCAGACGGAACAGGATGCCCGTCTCGCCCTCGCGCACGATGAAAAAGGCATTGGCCACGACAAACAGCACCGCCGCCAGACCGATCAGAATGATGTTGTTTCTCATGTCAGCGCAGCTCCCTTGATCTCAGCAGTTCACGCAGGTTCTGACGCTGGCCCTGCGGCTTGCGGCTGCCCGGGTTGAGGTCGGACCGTGTCTGGCGCGCCGGGGCCAGCGGCTGGAGCTTGCGGGGCGTGACAGCCGCCTGCCCGGCCTCCCCGGCCAGCTTGTCCAGCGGCAGATAGATCATCTTGCCGTTAGAGTCGGTCATGAACACCTTGGAGGTATTGGCGAACACGTTGGTGAGCGCGTCCTTGTACATGCGCTCGCGCGTCACCTGAGGCGCCTTGCGATAGGCGGCCAGAATGTGTTCGAAACGGCTGGCTTCACCCTGCGCCTGCTCGATGACCCGCTGGCGGTAGGCTTCGGCCTCGGCCAGTTCCCGCGCTGCCAGACCGCGCGCCTTCGGGATGATGTCATTGGCGTAGGCCTGCGCCTCGTTGATCAGACGCTCGCGGTCCTCCCGCGCCTTGACCACATCGGCAAAGGCCGCCTGTACCTCTTCCGGCGGCTGGGCGTCCTGCAGGTTGACGCTGGTGATCAGCAGACCGGCCCGATAGGTATCCAGATACTTCTGGGCCAGATCCTGCACGCGGGAAACCACCTCGTCACGCCCCTCGGTGAGCACGAAGTCCATCTTGTTCTTGCCCACCACGGAGCGCAGGGCACTCTCTACCGCCAGACGCAGCGTCTCGTCCGGATCGGCCACATTGAACAGATAGTCCGGCGCGCTGGCGATCTTGTACTGAATGGCGATCTTGATGTCGACGATGTTCTCGTCTTCGGTCAGCATCAGCGCCTCGGAGGGCACCTCCTGCACAATGCCCTGACCACCACCGGAACGGTAGCCGATCTCGGCATGACGGATGCGATCCACATTGATCACGTCAACCGACTCCACAGGCCAGGGCCAGTGCCAGTGCGGTCCCGGCCCGGTCTCGCCCACGAAGGCGCCGAAGCGGGTGACCACCCCCCGTTCCGCCGGATTGACGATGTAGATGCCGGACAGCAGCCATACGATCACCACCACAGCCAGCACCACGGACAGGCCGACACCACCAAAGGGATTCTTGTCTCCCAGCGACTGTTTCAGCTTGTTAAGCGCCTCATCCAGATCAGGACCCTGTCCGCCCTGACCCGGCTCCCTGCCCCCCGACCCCCATGGATCCTGGCTGGGCTTGCCCGGTTCATTCCACGCCATGCACCACTCCTGTCATCTAAAAAGCATTAAGCGGTCGTATTGTAGAGATAAAGGTTGTTAATGTCACTCACCGGGGCGAATGCTCAGGTTATAGCGGCTGCGGTTGTAGGCATAGAGTGCGTAGAGCGCCAACGCCACGCCGACGGCGATCCAGCGGTGCAGCGAGGACTCCACCAGATTGGAGGCAAACACGATCAGCACGCCCACCGGCGCGATATAGCGCAGATCACGGATGAACAGCGCGTCGCCCACCAGGCCCAGATCGAAAGTCTTGCGCCGCACTGCGGCGGGAATGACCCAGGCCATGAACACGGCCATCAGCATGCCGCCCAGCGGCAGCATGATGTTGGCGGTGACAAAATCCAGACTGTCGAAGAAGGTCCTGCCCGGCAGCAGATGAACGTCCTTCCACGCATTGAAAGACAGCACGGTGCCGATGCCCGCCAGCCATACCAGCGCCCCCAGCAGCAGGGTGGCTCTGATGCGGCTCATGCGCCAGTTCTGCTCCAGCCAGCTGACCGCCGGCTCGATCAGGGAGATGGCGGAGCTGAGCGCCGCCAGCACCACCAGAAAGAAGAACAGCGTGCCCCAGAACCAGCCGCCGGACATCTGACCGAAAGCCACCGGTAGCGTCTGGAACAGCAGCCCCGGCCCTGCGCCCGGCTCCAGACCGTTGCCGAACACCACGGTGAAGATGACCACCCCGGCCAGCAATGCCACCGCCGTGTCGGCAAACACGATCCACAGGGAGGCGCGGGTAATGCTGTAGCCTTCGGGCAGGTAGGAGCCATAGACCATCATGGCCCCCATGCCGATGCTCAGGGTGAAGAAGGCATGCCCCATGGCGATCAGCACCGCCTCCCATGTCAGCTTGCTGAAATCGGGCGCGAACAGAAAACGCAGGCTGTCACCGAAGCTGTTCTGTGCCGCCGACCAGCCCACCAGCACCAACAGGATGAGAAACAGCAGCGGCATCATGAAGTTGACCGCCTTCTCAAGGCCCCCCTTGACGCCCTTGGCCACGATGGCCAGCGTCAGTCCTACCATGACGGTGTGCCAGAACAGCAGTGCCCAGGGGTTGGCGAGAAAGCCGGAAAAGTACTGCCCCACCGCTTCGCCGCTGATGCCGCGGAAACTTCCCTTGGCACTTTCCACAAAATAGTCCATGGCCCAGCCGGCGATGACAGTGTAGAAGGAGAGGATCAGCAGACCGGCCAGCACTCCGTTGAGACCCAGCAGGCTCCACAGGGGCGAGGCGCGGAAATCCGCCGCCAGATTGGCCATGGCCTGAGGCGGGTTGGCCCGACCCAACCGCCCCAGCCCCACCTCGGA
Source organism: Sulfurivirga sp. (assembly GCF_015490265.1). GTDB lineage: Bacteria > Pseudomonadota > Gammaproteobacteria > Thiomicrospirales > Thiomicrospiraceae > Sulfurivirga. Next base: position 20,154 of record NZ_WFYD01000020.1, read on the forward strand.
CATGAGCACGGGCAGACCGATGAGCGCCACACACAGCAGATAGACCAGCACGAAGGCGCCACCACCATTCTCACCGGTGATGTAGGGAAACTTCCAGATGTTGCCCAAACCCACGGCCGATCCGACCGCGGCCAGAATGAACACTTTCTGGGACGACCACTGCGGCTTGCTCAGTTCAATCGCGCTCATGACTGCCCTCACCCCGGTAAAATAGACACGATTTCACAATTATATTGCTTCGGGCCCACCATGCACATTCAGGCGCACGTTTCCCTGAAAGAAGACACCACCTTTCATGTCCCCGCCACGGCACGCTATCTGGTGGAGATCGACAAGCAGAGTGACATCCGCGCCCTGCGTTCCGATCCCGTGCTGGCGGTGCTGCCCTGGCATGTGCTGGGCGCAGGCAGCAATGTGCTGCTCACCCATGACATTGATGGAGTGGTGCTGCGCAACCGCTATCAGCAGATCCGCCTGGTCAAGGAGGACGAGACCTCGGTCTGGCTGTCCGTGGGCGGCGGGCTCAACTGGGATACCTTCGTGCGCCACACGGTGGAACAGGGCCTCTGGGGGCTGGAGAATCTGGCTGCCATTCCGGGCACGGTGGGTGCGGCACCGGTGCAGAACATCGGCGCCTATGGTACCGAGGTGCAGGACGCCATCACCCGGGTGCAGGCGCTGCACCTGCTTACCGGAGAACGGCACGAGTTCCGCAACGCCGAGTGCGAATTCGGCTACCGCACCAGCGTGTTCAAGGGGCGGCTGAAGGGCCAGTACATCATCCACCGGGTCACTTTCCGGCTTCGGAAGCTGGCCCATGGTCACCCCAACCTGATGTACGACAGCGTGCGCGAACGGCTTGTCGGCAAGGACGAAAAACAGCTCACGCCGCTGGACATCTACGAGGCCGTCAGCGCCATACGCGCAGAAAGGCTGCCGGACCCGAAACAGGAAGGCAACGCCGGCAGCTTCTTCAAGAACCCGGAAGTGGATGCCGACTATTTCCATCAGTTGCAGCAGAAGTGGCCCGACATCCCTCACCACCAGCTGGTGGACGGCAGCTACAAGATTCCCGCCGCATGGCTGATCGAAGCCTGCGGCTGGAAGGGCCGCTGCCTGTCGGGCACGGATGCCTGCGTGTCATCACGCCACGCGCTGGTGCTGATCAACCGGGGTCAGGCCACCGGCGCGCAGATTCTTCAGCTCGCCGAAGCGATCCAGACAGATGTCAACCACACCTTCGGCATCCATCTGGAGCCGGAAGTGATCATCCTCTGAAATCAATTACCAAACATCAGCGCATAGGGGCGTGCCAGCGCCTGCCCCACTTCGGCCAGACTGAAGGCACGCACCCACTCCCCCGCCTTCTGACCGGCAAACCAGGCGCGTGCCACCGGCAGGCTGAACACCCCATGCTGCGCGCAGACATCCGTGACCGCTTCGCAGTCCACATACACAAAGCGCATGCGCGGAAAACGCTCGGCCACCATCGCCTCCAGCCTGGGACGAATGGCATGACACACGTTGCAATGCGCGCCGCCGAACAGTACGAACAGCGCTTCTTCCTGTTGGATCAGTTCTTCCAGATTCATCCTGTCACCTCCTGCTGAGCGCCCAGCCAGGCCGCGCCACGCACGCCGCTGCTGTCGCCATATATGGGCGGCACAAGACGTGTATCCACCCTGTCGCTGAACACCCAGTGCTCCCACAGCTGCGGCACCCGCTCATAGAGCAGAGAAATGTTGGACAGGCCGCCGCCCAGCACGATCACCTCCGGATCAAAGAGGTTGATGACACTGGCCAGCCCCTTGGCCAACCAGACACAGTAGCGCTCAAGGTGGGCAACGGCCTGCTCGTCACCCGCTTCCGCCAGAGCGGCAATCTTCCGCGCCGTGAGCATCCGTCCGGAGACGGCGGAAAAATGGCGCGTCATCCCCGGCCCGGAAAGAAAGGTCTCAATGCAACCGTGCAGGCCACAGTAGCACGGCATGGCCTCATCATCCGCCTCCGCCCACGGCAGAGGGTTGTGACCCCATTCTCCGGCAATGGCATTGATGCCGGTGATCACCTGTCCCCGAAAGATCAACCCGCCGCCACAGCCCGTGCCGATAATGACGCCGAAGACGCTTTCCGCACCCGCACCGGCCCCGTCGGTGGCCTCGCTCAGAGCAAAGCAGTTGGCATCATTCTCGATGGCAACCGTCCGGCCAAGCGCCCGCTCCAGATCCCTCTTGAGATCCTCGCCGATCAGCCAGGTGGAATTGGCGTTCTTGACCCGACCCGTGCTGCGTGACAGCGCACCCGGAATGCCCACCCCGACCGTGGCCCGCGTGTCCAGCGACTGTTCTGCCTGATGCACCATGGAAACGATATTGTCCACCGTGGCCGCATAATCCCCCTGCGGTGTCGGGGTACGGAAGCGCAGCAGCTCCCGGCCGTCACGCAGCGCGATCAGCTCCGTCTTGGTACCGCCCAGATCAATGCCAATGTTTACTCTGCCCGGAACATGCCCGCTTCGATCGACTTGAGCCACTCGATCTCCTCCTCGGAAAAGCCGGCCTCCCGCCGCGCCTCATAGTTGAACGGCCCGGACAGGTTGCCGTGGAAATACTCATCCACGATCGCCTGAAAGGTGGTGAACGGATTGATCCCGCGCTGTGCGCACAGCCAGCGGAACCAGCGGGTGCCCACCGCCACATGCCCCACCTCGTCCCGCAGCAGGATCTTGAGAATCTCCACGCCGCGACGGTCACCGATGGCGCGCAGCTTCTTCATCATTCCGGGTGTCACGTCCAGTCCACGCGCCTCCAGCGTGCGCGGCACCATGGCCATGCGCACCAGCGGGTCATGATCGGTTTCGTAGGTGGTCAGCCACAGGCCGTTGTGAGCCGGGAAATCACCATATTCATACCCCAGCTGATTGAGATGCTCACGCACGATCTGAAAATGATAGGCCTCCTCACAGGCTACACCCAGCCACTCGAAATAGTAGTCCCGCGGCATGTCCTGAAAGCGGTAGACGGCATCCAGCGCCAGATTGACCGCATTGAACTCGATATGGGCAATGGCGTGCATCAGCGCCGCGTGCCCCTCCCGACTGCCAAGACGCCGTTTGGGCAGCTGCCGCGGCGGCACCAGCTCCGGTTTCGCAGGTCGCCCCGGATCCGGCACGCGCACGATGGTATCGGTCGGCGTCAGCGAAAGCCGGTCGCTGCTCCAGTCCTCCTGCAGCCGGGACAGCAGCGTCACCTTCTCATCCAGATCGGACGCCATCAGACAGGCAAAGGTGCGTTCAAACAGCGAATCCACAGACGCTCTCCCCAAACGAAAAAGCCGGGCAACCGCCCGGCTTTTCAGACAACCTGCAAATCAGGTCTTAACGCCACTCGGCAGGAATCTTGCCCTGCTTTTCCATGGCATCCAGACGCGCGCCCGGATCACCACCGTACCAGGCATTCTGCAGGAAACGCACGCCACGGCCCTGCATGGCGTCAACTGCTTCCCACAGCTTGGACCACTTGACGCGCTCCTCACCGGTCATGAACTTGTAGGGATTGTGGGTGTTCTTGGCCGGATCAACGCCAGCACGCTTCATGGCCGCCACTTCCATCTTGGTCAGCTCGGCCTTGCAGCTGGCCAGCAGCTGCTCGTCAACATTGTCAGCAGCCTTGCGACCTTCCTTCTTGGCCGCTTCGATCAGCTTCTCACCTTCAGTAATGCACTTGTCATACTGAGAGTCGCCCGCCTGTGCGTTTACAGCCGCCAGTGCGAAGGCCGCCGCAAACAGAGCTTTAAGGGTCAGCTTTTTCATGCATCTCTCCAAATCTTGCTGGGTTAAAGTCGCCTGAACCGTGTCTCGGTAATTGTGCGTCTTTTAATCAACGAATGCAAGCAGATGGATATTCAAAAATCATTAACTGCTTATAAAGTCCGTTTATCCGGTTCTGACATCCCGCGCAACCAGCTGATCAACCAAACGCCCTGCAACAGCACGCCGGCAAGATAGAGCGCCTGCGCCATGCCGTGCCAGCTCATGAAAGCCTGTCGGGACGGCCCGTCCGGCCAGTCAGGCGCCAGCTTGAGCGCATGCATCTGCGGTTCCACATACATCAGCAGCACAAGCTGAAGGAGGAAGACCGCCAGTGCGAACCCGCGCCGCACACCCGGCTCAAGAAAGGCGGCCATCATCAGCAGCAGGCAGGTGGCCCACTCAATCCAGTGGAGCAGGTCACCGGCCAGCTCACCGGCTGTCACGCCGTCCAGACGGGCGAACAGCAGCGGCGCCACGCCATAGGCCACCGCCAGCTGAGCGCCGAGCGAAAGCGCGACCAGCACAGCCGCCAGCCGCGTCCGCGCCATCAGATGTATTCCACCTTGACGATTTCGTAGTCGATGTTGCCACCGGGCGCCTCGACCGTCACCTCGTCTCCTTCCTCCTTGCCGATCAGCGCACGGGCGATGGGAGAACTGACGGAAATCTTGCCGTGGGCCAGATCAGCCTCTTCATCACCGACGATCTTGTAGACCACCTCCTCGTCAGTGTCGAGATTGAGAAGATGCACGGTGGATCCGAAGACCACCCGGCCTTCCGGATTGAGCTTGGTCACATCGATGATCTGCGCGTTGGCCAGAATGCCCTCGATCTGGCGAATGCGCGCCTCGATCAGCCCCTGCTGCTCACGGGCGGCATGGTATTCGGCATTCTCCTTGAGGTCACCATGCTCACGCGCTTCGGCGATGGCCTGCGCGATGCGCGGGCGCTCTTCCTGCTTGAGCCGCTTGAGCTCTGCCTTGAGCTTGTCGGCACCCTCCTTGGTCAGCGGGTGTTTCTGGTTCATCTTCGGGTTCCTCCCAATACAAAAACACCGCGCCCCGCAGAGCGGGGCGCAGCGGTTACTTTTCTGTCGCCGGTTATTTTACTGCAAATCCTGCAGCCGATAGACCGGCTGCGGATCCAGATAGTCCATGGCGGCCACCATGGCGAACGCACCGGCGATGGTGGTGGTGTAGCACACCTTGTGCATCAGGGCCTCGCGACGGATGTCGGCAGAGTCCTTGATGGAGACCGAACCATCGGAGGTATTGACGATCAGGTCGATCTCGCCGTTCTTGATCAGATCGACAATGTTGGGTCGCCCTTCGGTCACCTTGTTGACCACTTCCACCTCGATGCCATGCTCTTTGAGCGTGGCCGCCGTGCCGCGGGTGGCCACCAGCCGGAAACCCCGAGCCTGCAGCTGACGGGCCAGCTCCACCACTTTCTGGCGGTCCGCCTTGCGCACGCTCAGGAAGGCGGTGCCGGAGCGGGGCAGCACCGTGCCCGCGGCCAGCTCCGCCTTGGCGTAGGCCTGCGGGAAGGTCTCACCAATGCCCATCACCTCGCCGGTGGACTTCATCTCCGGCCCGAGGATGGGGTCCACCCCAAGGAACTTGACGAAGGGGAACACCGCCTCCTTGACGGAGAAGTGTTTCGGTACGATCTCGGACTGGAAGCCCTGCTCCGCCAGTTTCCTGCCCACCATGCAGCGGGCGGCGATCTTGGCCAGTGGCCGACCGATGGCCTTGGAGACGAACGGTACGGTGCGTGACGCACGCGGGTTGACCTCCAGCACGAAGATCTCGTTGTCCTTGATGGCAAACTGGGTGTTCATCAGCCCCACCACATTGAGGGCCCGGGCCATCCTGACCACCTGATCGCGAATCTCGTCCTGCAGGGTCTGGCTGATGCTGTAGGGCGGCAGGGAACAGGCCGAGTCGCCGGAGTGGATACCCGCCTGCTCGATATGCTCCATGATGCCGCCAATGACCACCTGCTCACCATCGGAGACCGCATCCACATCCACCTCGATGGCATCATCCAGGAAACGGTCCAGCAGCACGGGCGAGTCGTTGGACACCTTGACCGCCTCGCGCATGTAGCGCTGCAGGTCCTTCTCGGTATAGACGATCTCCATGGCGCGTCCGCCCAGCACGTAGGAGGGACGTACCACCAGCGGGTAGCCGATCTCCTTGGCCAGCGCGATGGCCTCCTCCTCGCTGCGGGCGGTGCGGTTGGGCGGCTGCTTCAGCCCCAGCTCATGCAGCAGCTGCTGGAAACGCTCGCGGTCTTCCGCCAGATCGATGGATTCCGGCGTGGTGCCAATGATGGGCACGCCGGCCGCTTCCAGATCCCGCGCCAGTTTCAGCGGTGTCTGGCCGCCATACTGCACCACCACGCCGTCGGGCTTCTCCACTTCGACGATTTCCAGCACGTCTTCCAGCGTCAGCGGCTCGAAGTAGAGCCGGTCGGAAGTGTCATAGTCGGTGGAGACCGTCTCCGGGTTGCAGTTGACCATGATGGTCTCATAGCCGTCCTCACCCAGGGCGAAGGCGGCGTGCACGCAGCAGTAGTCGAACTCGATGCCCTGACCGATGCGGTTGGGCCCGCCGCCGAGCACCATGATCTTCCTGCGGTCGCTCGGTTCCGCCTCGCACTCCTCGTCGTAGGAGGAATACATATAGGCGGTCTTGGTCGCGAATTCCGCCGCACAGGTATCCACCCGTTTGAAAACGGGGCGGATCTCCAGCATGTGACGCAGCTTGCGCACCGCCTTCTCGGTCACACCCAGCAGCTCGGCCAGGCGGGCGTCGGAAAAGCCTTTCTGCTTGTAGCGGCGCAGAATATGCGCATCCAGCCACTCGAAACCGATCCGGCGCAGTTCCGCCTCCATCTCCACCAGCTCCTGAATCTGGGCCAGGAACCAGGGATCAATGTCACACGCCTCATGCACCTGCTCCAGCGTCCAGCCGACGCGGAAGGCATCGGCCACGTACCAGAGCCGCTCCGGCCCCGGATGACGCAGCTCGCTGCGCAGAATGTCGCGCACCTCCTTCTCGTCCATACTGTCCGGATCCAGCATCTCGTTGAGACCGGTCTTGCCGGTTTCCAGCCCACGGATCGCCTTCTGCAGGGACTCCTGGAAGGTGCGCCCCATGGCCATCACCTCGCCCACCGATTTCATCTGGGTGGACAGGCGCGGTTCCGCCTGCGGGAACTTCTCGAAGGTGAAGCGCGGAATCTTGGTGACCACATAGTCGATGGTCGGCTCGAAGGAGGCCGGCGTGGCACCACCGGTGATGTCGTTCTTGAGCTCGTCCAGCGTGTAGCCCACCGCCAGCTTGGCCGCAACCTTGGCGATGGGGAAACCGGTTGCCTTGGAGGCCAGCGCCGAGGAGCGGGACACCCGCGGGTTCATCTCGATGATGATCATGCGGCCGTTTTTCGGGTTGACGGCGAACTGCACATTGGAGCCACCGGTCTCCACGCCGATCTCCCGCAGCACCGCCAGGGAGGCGTCGCGCATGATCTGGTATTCCTTGTCGGTCAGGGTCTGTGCCGGCGCCACGGTGATGGAATCGCCGGTATGCACACCCATGGGGTCCAGATTTTCGATGGAGCAGACGATGATGGCGTTGTCGTTGCGGTCGCGGATGACCTCCATCTCATACTCTTTCCAGCCGATGATCGACTCCTCGATCAGCAGCTCGCTGGTGGGCGACAGGTCCAGCCCCAGCTTGCAGATCTGCTCGAACTCGTCACGGTTATAGGCGATGCCGCCACCGGAGCCCCCCAGCGTGAAAGACGGGCGGATGATAGCGGGAAAGCCCACCTCCTCCAGAATGGCCCACGCCTCCTCCATGGAATGGGCCACGGCGGATTTGGGCATATCCAGCCCGATCTTCTCCATCGCCTGGCGGAAGCGGTCGCGGTTTTCCGCCTTGTCGATGGCGTCCTCGCTGGCGCCGATCAGTTCCACGCCGTATTTTTCCAGCACACCGTTATGGGCCAGATCCAGCGCGCAGTTGAGCGCCGTCTGTCCGCCCATGGTGGGCAGGATGGCATCAGGCCGCTCCTTGTCGATGATCTTCTCCAGCGTGCGCCACTCGATGGGCTCAATGTAGGTGGCATCGGCCAGGTCGGGATCGGTCATGATGGTCGCCGGATTGGAGTTGACCAGAATGACCCGGTAACCCTCCTCCTTCAGCGCCTTGCAGGCCTGAACGCCGGAATAGTCGAACTCGCACGCCTGACCGATGATGATGGGGCCGGCGCCGATGATCAGAATGCTTTGGATGTCGGTTCTCTTGGGCATGTCGCTCTCTTACTGTTGGGCGCGATAGGCTTCCATATCGGCAATGAACTGATCGAACAGATAGGCCACATCATGGGGGCCGGGGCTGGCTTCCGGATGGCCCTGAAAGCTGAAGGCGGGGCGATCCTTGAGGCGGATGCCCTGCAGGCTGCCGTCGAACAGCGACTTGTGGGTCACCGCCACATTGTCCGGCAACGAGGCCTCATCCACGGCGAAGCCATGGTTCTGCGAGGTGATATAGACCCGGCCGCTTTCCAGATCCTGTACCGGATGGTTGGCGCCATGATGGCCGAACTTCATCTTCTCCGTGCGGGCACCGGCCGCCAGAGACAGCAGCTGATGCCCCAGACAGATGCCGAACATGGGAATCCCCTTTTCCAGGAAGATGCGGATGGCGCGGATGGCGTAGTCGCACGGTTCCGGATCGCCGGGGCCGTTGGAGAGGAACACACCGTCCGGATTCATGGCCAGCACCTCCTCCGCCGGAGTCTCGGCCGGCACCACCGTCAGACGGCAGCCCCGCTCCGCCAGCATGCGCAGAATGTTGCGCTTGACGCCGAAATCATAGGCCACCACATTGAAGCGGGCGGCGTCCTTGCGATCCACATACCCTTGATTGAGACGCCACTCTCCTTCCGTCCACTCATAGGGTGCCTCCACGGTCACCTCCCGGGCCAGATCCATGCCCTTGAGGCCGGCAAAGGCGCGCGCTTTCTCCACCGCAGCTTCGGCATCCAGCGTCTCACCCGACTGAATGACGCCGTTCTGAGCGCCCTTTTCCCGCAGCAGCCGGGTCAGCTTGCGGGTATCGATCCCGGCAATCGCCACCACACCCTGCTCGGCCAGATACGCCTCAAGCGGCTTCTGCGCCCTGAAGTTGCTCATGCGCGGCGGCAGGTCCTTGATCACCAGCCCTGCGGCCATGATGCGCGCGGACTCCTCATCCTCGGAGTTGACGCCCACATTGCCGATGTGAGGATAGGTCAGCGTGACGATCTGACGGAAATAGGACGGGTCGGTCAGGATTTCCTGATAGCCGGTCATGGCGGTGTTGAACACCACCTCTCCGACCGTCTCCCCATCGGCCCCGATGGCCGTACCCCAGAATACGGTGCCGTCTTCCAACGCCAGCAGCGCTTTTCGCCGTGTCATAGTGATGCTTCAGACCCCTGTCGTGGTAGGGATTCGGGCACAAAAAACGGAGCGCAGCTCGTGAAGAACTGGCTCCGTTCAGTGTGCGTCGCAATGGTTCATGCGCCCAAATCCGGATTAAGAATGAAATTGGGCGAATTTTACAGTATGCGCCAATGGCTGTCTATGACTTGAACCCGAGAACGTCCTGCATGTCATACAGGCCCGTGGTGCGGTCCCGCAGCCACAGGCAGGCGCGCGCCGCGCCCTTGGCGAAGGTCATGCGACTGGAGGCCTTGTGCGTGATCTCCACCCGTTCGCCCTCGGTGGCGAACATGACCGTGTGCTCGCCCACGATGTCACCGGCCCGGATGGTCTCGAAGCCGATCTGTCGGTGAGGACGCTCGCCGGTGATACCCTCGCGGCCATAGACGGCCACCTCCCTCAGGTCCCAGCCGAGGGTTTCGGCCACCACCTCGCCCATGCGCAGCGCCGTGCCGGATGGGGCGTCCACCTTGTGGCGGTGATGCGCCTCGATCACCTCAATGTCGTACTGCTCCGGATCCAGCACGGAAGCGGCCAACTGCAGCAGTTTAAGCACCAGATTCACCCCCACACTCATGTTGGGCGCGAAGACGATGGCCGTCTCCTGCGCTGCGGCGCGGATGGCCTCAAGCCCCGCCTCGTCAAAGCCCGTGGTGCCGATGACCAGTTTTCGGCCATGGCGGCGGCAGATGTCCAGATGGTTGAGCGTCGCCTCTGGCCGGGTGAAGTCGATGACCACATCAAAGTCGTTGACCACACTGGCCAGGTCATCCGCGATGGTCACCCCCACCGGCCCGATGCCGGCCACCTCGCCGGCGTCCAGCCCGATGAAGCTGCCGCCCGGCCGGTCGGTGGCCGCCGTCAGCCTCAGACCATCGGTCTCCTGCACGGCCCGGATCAGATTCCGCCCCATGCGGCCGGCTGCGCCGGCCACCGCTACGCGCATGTCACTCATCATTTACTCCCAGGGTGAAGTTTCATCCCGCTTGTCGCCCTTGTCCTCACGGCTGCTGAAGAACTGCTTGACCCGATCCCAGAAGGAGTGGGTCTCCGGGCTGTGGGTCTGGTGGCGCCCTTCCAGCGTCGCTTCGAACTTCTCCAGCAGCTCGCGCTGTTCCGCCGTCAGCTTGACGGGGGTTTCAATACGCACCGTGCACAGCAGGTCGCCCACACGGCTGGAACGCACCGAACGCACCCCCTTGCCCGCCAGCTTGAAAGTCTGGCCGCTCTGGGTGCCGGCGGGAATGGTCAGCAATGTGGTGGTGCCGTCCAGCGTGGGCACCTCCACCTTGCCGCCAAGGGCCGCGGTGGGGAAGCTGATGGGCAGCTCGCACAGCAGATTGTTGCCCTCGCGGCGGAAGATGGGATGCGGCTTGACGAAGATGCGCACGTACAGGTCGCCCGCCGGGGCGCCGGGTTCGCCCGGCTCTCCCTCGCCCGCCAGCCGCACCCGGTCGCCACTGTCCACGCCCGCGGGGATCTTGACCGAGAGGGTCTTGAGCTTCTCCACCACGCCCTGCCCGTGGCAGGCGCGGCAGGGATCGGTTATGGTCCGGCCCGCGCCGTGACAGCTTGGGCAGGTCTGGCTGACCACGAAAAAGCCCTGCTGAATCTGCACCTTGCCGCTGCCGCCACAGGTGGCGCAGGTACGCACCGCATCCGGTCGTGCCGCGCCGCTGCCACCACACTCACTGCACGGCTCGTGGCGGGGAATGCGGATCTCCACCGTGCTGCCGAAGACGGCCTGCTCCAGCGTAATCTCCAGGTCATACTGCAGGTCACGCCCAGGCCGCGGGCCGCTGCGGCGCCCGCCCCCGAAGATGTCGCCGAACAGGTCGTCGAAGATGTCGCTGAAGCCGCCGCCGAAACCGCCTCCGCCGCTGCCGGCGGCATTGGGATCCACGCCGGCGTGGCCGAACTGGTCATAGGCCGCCCGCTTCTGCGGGTCGGACAGCACCTCATAGGCCTCGGTAATCTCCTTGAAGCGCTCCTCGGCCTCCTTGTCGCCCGGATTGCGGTCCGGATGGTAGCGCATCGCCAGCTTGCGGTAGGCCTTCTTGATCTCCGCCTCGCTGGCGTTGCGGGAAATCTGCAGCACTTCGTAGTAACAGCGCTTGGTCGCCATAGTCGGTCCGTGTTCCGTTGAAGCTCCTGCCTTGCGGCAGCCCATAAAAAAATCGGGCGCTCCCCGCAGGGAAGCACCCGATTATAGCTTACCGTCGTGAATTACTTCTTGTCGTCATCCACTTCCTCAAACTCGGCATCGACCACGTCATCGTCGGCTGCCGCGCTGCCGGCTGCGCCGGCGCCTGCTGCACCGGACGCCGCACCCTCGGCACCACCACCGGCCTGAGCCTGTTCGGTGGCCGCCTTCTGCATGGCGTCAGCCAGCTCCTTGGTCTTGCCTTCGATGGCCGCCTTGTCGTCGCCCTTGACCACTTCTTCCACGGCGCTGATGGCCTTTTCCACCAGCTCCTTCGCGGCAGCGCTGATCTTCTCGGCGGCCTCCTTGAGCAGCTTCTTCGCCTCATGCACCATGGCGTCAGCCTGGTTGCGCGCCTCGATCAGCTCGCGGGCCTTGCGGTCTTCTTCCGCATGGGCCTCCGCCTCCTTGATCATGCGCTCGATCTCTTCCTCGGTCAGGCCGGAAGAAGCCTGGATGGTGATCTTCTGCTCCTTGCCGGTCTGCTTGTCCTTGGCGGACACGTTGAGAATACCGTTCGCGTCAATGTCGAAGGTCACCTCAATCTGCGGCACGCCACGCGGTGCGGGCGGAATGTCCTCCAGGTTGAACATGCCGAGGGACTTGTTGTCCTTGGCCAGCTCGCGCTCGCCCTGCAGCACGTGGATGGTGACCGCCGTCTGGTTGTCCTCCGCCGTGGAGAAGATCTGCGACTTGCGCGTCGGAATGGTGGTGTTCTTCTCGATCAGCTTGGTCATCACACCACCCATGGTCTCGATACCCAGAGACAGCGGCGTGACGTCCAGCAGCAGCACGTCCTTCACCTCGCCGGCGAGCACGCCACCCTGGATGGCCGCACCGATGGCCACCGCCTCATCCGGGTTGACGTCCTTGCGCGGCGCCTTGCCAAAGAACTCCTCCACCTTGCGCTGCACCAGCGGCACCCGGGTAGAACCACCCACCAGGATGACATCGTCGATGTCGCTGTTGGACAGGCCGGCATCCTTCATGGCGATGCGGCACGGCTCGATGGACTTCTCCACCAGGTCCTCGATCAGCGACTCGAACTTGGCCCGGGTGATCTGCATGTTCAGGTGCTTCGGACCGCTGGCATCCGCCGTGATGTACGGCAGATTGATGTCGGTCTGCTCGCGGGAAGACAGCTCGATCTTGGCCTTCTCCGCCGCCTCCTTCAGACGCTGCAGCGCCAGCGGGTCGTTGCGCAGATCAATGCCCTGATCCTTCTTGAACTCCTCGACGATGTAGTCGATCAGGCGCTTGTCGAAGTCCTCACCACCCAGGAAGGTGTCACCGTTGGTGGCCAGCACTTCGATCTGCTTTTCACCATCCACGTCGGCCACTTCGATGATGGAGATGTCGAAGGTACCGCCCCCCAGGTCATACACCGCGATCTTGCGGTCACCTTTGGTGTCCTTGTCCACGCCATAGGCCAGCGCCGCCGCCGTCGGCTCGTTGATGATGCGCTTGACATCCAGTCCGGCGATGCGGCCGGCGTCCTTGGTGGCCTGACGCTGGGCGTCGTTGAAGTAGGCCGGCACGGTGATGACCGCCTCCTTCACCTCATGGCCGAGATAGTCCTCGGCGGTCTGCTTCATCTTCTTCAGCACCAGCGCGGAGATTTCCTGCGGCGCCATCTTCTTGCCATTGGCCTCGACCCATGCGTCGCCATTGTCGGCGCACACGATCTTGTAGGGCACCATGTCCTTGTCCTTCTGGACGATCTCGTCGTCGCACTTGCGGCCGATCAGGCGCTTGATGGCGAACAGGGTGTTCTCCGGGTTGGTGACGGCCTGACGCTTGGCAGGCTCGCCCACCAGCACTTCGCCATCCTTGGTGAAGGCCACCACGGACGGGGTGGTGCGCGCACCCTCGGAGTTGGGGATGACCTTCACCTCGCCGCCTTCCATGACGGCGACGCAGGAGTTGGTTGTACCCAGGTCAATACCGATAATCTTGCTCATGTTCTTCTCTCCTTCATTCCTGTGAATTCTGTCGCTGCCCGTTTTATGTGGCCGTATTGCGCTTTTTCAAGAGGGCTTACTGCTCCGCTTCCTTCGAGACCACCACCCGGGCCGGACGCACCAGCCGCTCGTTGAGGCTGTAGCCCTTCTGGATCACGTCCATCACCGTATTGGGTTCGTGCTCGGCGGAGGGCACCATGGTCATGGCCTCATGCTTCTGCGGGTCGAAACTCTCGCCCACGGGGTCGATGCGCTCGACACCGAAGCGGGAGAGCACATCCAGCATCATCTTGAAGGTCATCTCCATGCCTTCCTTCAGCGTCTCGACGGTGGCGCCCTCCTTTTCAGCCGCCTGAATGCCCATCTCCATGCTGTCGAGCACCGGCAGCAGCTCGTTGACGAACTTCTCCAGCGCGAACTTGTGGGCGTTTTCCACGTCAATGCGCGTGCGCCGGCGCAGGTTCTCCATGTCCGCCTTGACGCGCAGCAGGGCGTCCCAGTGATCAGCCGCCTGCTGGCGTGCCTCTTCCAAGGCCTTCTGCAGGTCTTCCTCCACCTGCTGCTCGGCCTGTTCGAGATCCTCCATCGCCGGATCCTGCTCCGGCGCGGTGTTCTCCTGCGCCGTGTCCTGCGCCTGTTGTTGAGTGTTGCGTTGTTCTTCGCTCATGGTGTTCCTCTCGACTGATGAATTCGGACTACTCGTTCAATGGGGCCGGCGTGTGCTTTTTCAAGACGGACTCGAGAATTCGTCCGGTCATGTCCACCAGCGGAATGACCCGGTCATAGGGCATGCGCGCGGGGCCGATCACCCCCAGCGCGCCCACCAGCGTGTCATCCATGCTCCAGGGACGCGCCACCAGCGCGCAGTCGTCATCCAGCTCCACACCGCTCTCGCGGCCGATGAACACCTGCACGCCATCGGCCTCCAGACTGCGGTCGAGCACATGCAGCAGATCCCGCTGCTGCTCGAAGGTGGCGAACAGCTCCCGCAACCGCTCCACATCCGCCAGCTCCTCATACTGCAGCAGCCGGGTCTTGCCGGTCACCCGCAGGGTCTCCCCCTCCTGTTCATGGCGCGCCAGCGCCCCTTCCGCCGCCTCGATGAAACGGCGCATGCCCTCGTTGAGGTCAGCATGCAGCTGCTGCATGCGGGTCACCAGCCGGGCACGGGCTTCCCGCAGGGTCAACCCCTCCAGCTCCTCATTGAAAAAGCGGCTCAGCTTTTCCAGCTGCTCGGCGGAAAGGGGGCGGGCCAGTTCGATGAAGCGGTTTTCCGCCTCCTGATTGTTGAACACCAGCACCACCAGCACGCGCCGCTCGCTCAGCGGCACCAGCGCCACGCGGCTGACCCGTTCCTCGGCACGGTCCGGCAGGCGCACGATGCTGACCATGCCGCTGAGTTCGGAGAGCAGCCGCGAGGCCTGATCGATGGCGGCGTCCGCCTCGCCCGCCTCCGACAGCGCCTCGGACAGGCGCTCCACCTGGGCGCGCTCCAGCGGGGTGATGGTGAGAAAACGGTCCACATAGAAACGCAGCCCCCTTGCGGTGGGCACGCGTCCCGCAGACGTGTGCGGCGAGGCGATCAGACCCCGCTCTTCCAGATCCGCCATCACATTGCGGATGGTGGCTGCGCTGACGTTGATCTCCGGCAGTTTGGACAGGGTGCGCGACCCGACCGGACGCCCCTCCTTCAGGTATAATTCAATCAGTTTTCTGAGCAGAAGCTGATCGCGTTCTCCCAGCATGTCCGCACCTCATACGCTGATCAGTCCAACGCCGTTCACAGAACAAAACCACCGGTTAGCACTCTCCAGTGGCGAGTGCTAATTATGGGGACAGGGTCAGACAGGGTCAAGACGATGGCAGAAGCCTTCCAACGCATCGGACTGTTCACCAAACCGGGCGCGCCGGAGGCGCACGCCACCCTGTCCAAGGTGGCCCGTTTTCTCGGCGAACAGGGCTGCACCAGCTTCATCGACAGCACCTGCTGCGAGCCGGAAACTGCCGATCAGCTGGCGCTGACCCCGCTGCCGCGCGAACAGATGGTGCGCCAGATCGACCTGGCCATCGTCGTCGGCGGCGACGGCAGCTTCATCAGCGCTGCCCGCAGCGTGGTGGATCACGGCGTGCCGCTGCTGGGCATCAACCTGGGACGACTTGGATTTCTGGCGGACTTCTCCCCCGAAACGCTGGAACAGGACCTCAGCGCCGTGCTGGCGGGCAACTACACCCGCGAGCAGCGCAGCCTGCTGCATGCGCGCATCTTCGAGAATGACCGGGTGGTGTTCGAACACCTGGCGGTCAATGACGTGGTGCTGCACAAGCCGGACACGCCGCGCATGATCGAGTTCAACGCCTGGCTGGACGACCACTTCGTCACCCGCCACCGCTCCGACGGGCTGATCATCGCCACCCCCACCGGCTCCACCGCCTACGCCCTCTCCGCCGGCGGGCCACTGGTGGATCCCCGGCTGGAGGCGCTGCTGATGGTGAGCATCAACCCGCACACCCTCAGCAACCGGCCGGTGGTTGTGCCCGGGCGCAGCGTCATCCGTCTCGTGCCGCACAAGACCTGCACCGGCACCGCCCGCATCACCTGTGACGGGCAGATCACCTTCGAGATCCAGAGCCACCATGTCACACAGGTGGCCGCCCACGATCGCAAGCTGACCATGATCCACCCGGTCAACTACAACTTCTACGACATCCTGCGTACCAAACTGGGCTGGGGTGGACACAGCCGATGCTGACCACGCTCTCCATTCGCAATCTGGCGCTGATCGAACGGCTGGAACTGAACTTCTCCGCCGGCTTCACCGCGCTGACCGGCGAGACCGGCGCGGGCAAGTCCATTCTGCTGGACGCGCTGGGACTGGTGCTGGGCAACCGCGCCGACAGCGCACTGGTGCGCCACGGCAGTGAGCGGGCCGACATTCAGGCCGTCTTTGACCTGAGCACCCTACCGGACGTGCGCCGCTGGCTGGAAGAAGAAGCCCTGCTGGATGAGGACTCTCCCGAAACGCTACTTGTGCGCCGCACCGTCAGCGCCGACGGGGGCAGCCGCGCCTGGATCAACGGCGTGCGCGCCCCGGCGGCCCAGCTGCGTGTACTGGGCAAACGGCTGGTGGAGATCCATGGCCAGCATGCCCACCAGCAGCTGCTGCAGTCTGCCCACCAGCGCACGCTGCTGGATGGCTTCGGCGGCCTCAGGGAACAGAGCGAGGAGGTGGCCGAACGCTGGCGCGCCCTGCAACGGGCAAGGCAGGCGCTGGCACAGGCCGAACAGGACACGGCGGGCCGGGAAGCGCGGCTGGACGAACTCGCCCGCCTGCTCAAGGACCTGGAAGCGCTCGCGCCCACGGAGGACGATTACCACGAACTGAGCCGACAGCAGCACCGGCTGGCCCATGCCGAAACCCTGCTGCAGAACGGCCTTGCGGCAGAAGCCGCCCTCACGGGTGACGAGGGCGCCACCCGACGAATCAGTGAGGCGCTGGACGCTCTCCATCAGGCGGCTGAAATCGAACCGGCGCTCACCCCCATGCTCCAGCAGCTGGAAGAACAGCGCATCACCCTGGAAGAGCTGGCGCGGGACATTCACCACCTGACCGGGCAGGTGGAGCTGGATCCGCAGCAGCTGGCCGAGGTGGACGCGCGTCTGGGCGAATACCACCGTCTGGCCCGTCTGCACCTGTGCGACCCGGAGGCGCTGGAAGCACGGCTGCAGGAGCTGCAGGAAGAACGACACCGGCTCGCCCACGCGGACGAACATCTGGAAACACTCCGAACCGAGGTGGAGACGGCCCGGGCCGCCTTCATGGAAGCCGCCGAACGCCTCAGCGCCGCACGGCTGCAGGCCGGTGCACATCTTGCGGAGACCGTCACCCCTCTTCTGCACCCTCTGGGCATGCCCCACGCGGAACTGAGCGTGCGGATCGACCCCACCGAGCCTGGTCGCCACGGCATCGATCAGATCACCTTCCTGTTCACCGCCAACCCCGGCCAGCCGCCCCGGCCGCTGGGCAAGGTGGCCTCCGGTGGCGAGCTGGCCCGCCTCAGCCTGGCGCTGGAAGTGGCGCTGGCCGATGTCACCGGCACCCCCACACTCATCTTCGACGAGGTAGATACCGGCATCGGCGGCGGCGTGGCCGAACAGGTGGGTCGGCTCATGCGCCAGCTGGGTGGCAAGCGGCAGGTGATGGCCGTCACCCACCAGCCACAGGTGGCCGCCTGCGCCCACCACCACCTCAAGGTGGAAAAGACCCAACGGGCAGACAGCACCGCAACCCATGTAA
>NZ_WFYD01000021.1 GCF_015490265.1 Sulfurivirga sp.
AAGGCGGGCGCCCGGAGCGTTTTGTGGGTAATGCGGGCATTGACAATGCGCACCGGCACATCAGCCTCCCGTGCCGCCAGCAGCAGATGGGGCCACAGTTCCGTCTCCAGCACCCACAGCTCTGCGGGCGAGAGTGCGTCCATCCAGCGGCTCAGGGGGCCGAGCCGGTCCCATGGCAGCCAGCTCCATGGCACCTGATCGCCGAACAGCTGATGCAGGCGAATCACGCCATTGGGGCTCCACAGGGTGACAAACAGCGGGGTTTTCTTCGCCTGCAACGCCTCAATGAGCGGCTGGGCGGCCACCACCTCGCCTGCGGAGGCGCAATGGAGCCAGATGGCCCCTTTTTCCGGCATTTTTCCGGTTTTTTCCAGCGGGTTGAAAAACGACTTGGCAAAATCAGGGGAGACCCCATTGCGGCGGCGTTTCAGAAGGGGGGTGACGACAGGCGCGGCCAATTCAGTGGCCAGCCGGTAGAGCATGGCTCAGGCTCCACCCGTCAGCAGGACTTCAATGCGCCGGAGATCTTCCGGCTCGTCCACTTCCGGGCTGTCGTGGTCGGTTTCCACCACCTTGATGCGGTAGCCGAACTCGAGCGCACGCAGCTGCTCGAGCATCTCCAGCCGCTCCAGTCTGCCCACCGGCAGGTGGGCGAAGGTGTCCACGAAGCGCTTGGTGTAGGCATAAACACCCAGATGCTTGAAGTGCTCGCCATGCTCGAAATCATCCCGCCCCCAGGGAATGGTGGCGCGGGAGAAATAGAGGGCGTAGCCCTGCGCGTCGCACACCACCTTCACATCCTTGGGGCTGGTGATTTCCTCCCTGTTGCGGATGCGGTAGCTCAGGGTGGTCATCTCGAAGCTGCCGTCATAGTCGGCCGCCAGAAAGGGGGAGACCACCGCCTCAATGGACTCGGTGGCCACCAGCGGCTGGTCTCCCTGCACGTTGACCACGATGTCGTCGTCGGCCAAGCCGACCACATCAGCCGCCCGTGCAATGCGGTCCGTGCCGCAGGTGACGTTTTCCGGGGTCATGATCACCTCGGCACCGAAGCCGCGCGCCGCCGCGGCGATGTCCTCGCTGTCGGTGGCGATATAGGCGGCGTCCAGATTGTGCGCCGCCGCCACCCGCTCATACACATGTTGAATGAGCATCTTGCCGGCGATCTTCTCCAGCGGCTTGCCCGGCAGGCGGGAGGACGCGAAACGGGCGGGGATGAAGGCGACAATCCGGCGCATGGTTTACATCCGTCTGTACAGGTCGGTCAGCAGCTCGTCAGTGACCTTCTTCTCCCAGCCGGGGCCGAAGACGTTGTCCCACAGCGGGGCCAAGCCCTTGGCGATCCTGACCATGCGGGCGATCTCTTCGTCCGACCAGTTTTTGCTCAGGCCGGTGGGCAGATCGATGTCGTGCTTTTTGACCATTTCACGGAATTCGGCCACCCCTTCCGGGTAGAACTCGTCCAGTACATTGAAGGCGATGCAGTTGCCGATGCCATGGCGGTAGCCGAACACGTAGCTGAGGCCGTAGCTGAGCGCATGGCAGGCGCCCACCTGGGAATAGGCGATGCTCATGCCGCCCATCCAGCTGGCCATCATCAGTTTGTCGTCCTTGTCCGGGTGGTCATCCAGATAGACCTGACGGCACAGATCCATGGCCTTTTCGCCATAGGCCTTGGAGAATTCATTGAGGTAGGTGCCTTCCAGCGACTCCACACAGTGGATGTAGCAGTCCATGCCGGTGTAGAACCACTGGTTTTTCGGCACGTCCCGGATCAGTTCCGGGTCGAGCACCACCTGATCGAACACGGTGTAGTCGGAGTTGAGCCCCAGCTTCTTTTCCGGGCCGGTGAGCACGGCGGTGCGGGACGCCTCGGCGCCGGTGCCGGAAAGGGTGGGCACGCCCACATGATGCACGGCAGGATTTTTGATCAGATCCCACCCCTGATACTTGGCCGCACCACCGGGATTGGTGAGCATCAGCGATACCGCCTTGGCGATGTCCATCACCGAGCCGCCGCCAATGCCCACCACGGAAACGGGCAGCTGGCCGTCCCTGTGGCGCTGCACCTGTTCGGTCAGCGCATCCACATAGGTGGTCTTGGGCTCCTCGGATACATCCGCCCAGATGACGAGATCCTGTTCCCGGGCCGGCAGGCGGGTTTCGGTATCCCGTCCCTTCTGGGAGGGGTCGATGATGAACACGGCAAAGTCGTCATCCGCCTTGCGCTGTTCATCGACCACATCCACCAGCTGGTTGTAGGCGCCCCGCCCGAAGATGATGCGCGGCACGGTCTTGAAGTTGCGGAATTTCATTTCAGCACCTCGTTGAAGGCGTCAATGCGCGCCTGAATGTCTTCATCTGTCCACTTGAGCGAGATCAGTATGGACAGGGTGCGGCTGATGATGGCGTCGGATTTCGGCAGCTGCACCTGTTCATAATCGGGGTGTGGCATGTCGTGAATGGGCAGGCGCGAGGGGGATTTGAGCTGCCTGATGTGCTCCCAGTTGCGCAGATAGTGCCAGTTGTTGTCCCACCAGTAGAACACGCCGCCCACTTTTTCATTGAGCCGCTGCGCCACTTCGCGGGCGCGGTCCTCATTGGGCAGCATGAAGCTCAGGAAACCGGCGTTGTCGCCCGCCGGGTCGGGCAGGTGGCGCAGTTCCACCTCGCCAAAGTTGGCCAGCGCCGCCTTCAGCTTCGCCTTGTTGCGGCGCTGGATGTCCAGAATGCGGTCCAGCTTTCTCAGCTGTGCCACGCCCACGGCGGCGTTCATCTCGCTGATGCGGTAGTTGGTGCCCATGAAGGGATGACCTTCCGCACCCCGGTCAGAGCCGATATGATCGTGGCCGTGGTCGGTGAACATGTGCGCCTTTTCATAGATCTCGTCCGAATTGGTCAGCACCGCGCCGCCCTCGCCGCAGGAGATGGTCTTGACCGAGTCGAATGACAGCGCACCCACATCGCCGATGGTGCCCAGCGCCCGCCCCTTGTAGGTGGCGCCGGTGGCCTGACAGGCATCCTCGATCAGAATCAGTCCGTGGCGGTCGCAGATGGCCTTGATCTCGTCCATTCTGGCCATGCCGCCGCACATGTGCACCACATTGACCGCACGGGTTTTCGGGGTGATGGCCGCCTCGATGCCTTCCGGCGACAGGCAGAGTGTCTCGTCGATCTCGGCGAATACCGGAATGGCGCCAGCCATCAGCACCGCCTCCACCGTGGCCACGAAGGTGAACGGCGGCACGATCACCTCATCGCCCGCGCCTATACCGGCGCACACCAGCGCCGTGTGCAGCGCCGTTGTGCCGGAGGAGACCAGATGGGCGTGCTTCACCTGCAGCTTGTCCTGCAGCATCTGCTCCATCTCTCGCGCCTTCCACACGTCATGGCGCATGCCGTCGAAGTTGTAGCGGAAGGTGAAGCCCTTCTCCATCACCTCCAACACTTCGTCGCGTTCGGCACCGTCGAACAGTTCAAATCCGGGCATGGTCGACTCTCCTGATTCAATCCGGTCATTATATAGTGCCCGTTCATGACTGAGGCAAAGCCCCCTGTCGATACACGGGCTGTCACAATTGCGATATAAGCTCGACTCTATTGACATCAGCATTACGGGAGATGAGGGATGCAGGTCAGGGAAAACGAAATCACACCGGAATCCGTCTGGCTTACCCGCCGTGAGTGGCTGAAGGCCATGGTGGCTGCGGGCCTGCTGGCCAGCCCGATGGCACGGGCGGATTACGCCTTCACGGCACGGCGCAATCCTGCCTATGGTCAGGGGTTCAAGCTCACGGATGCGGAGCATGTGCTCCACTACAACAATTTCTACGAGCTGGGCACGGCCAAGTCGGATCCTTTCGAGCATCGCGACTGGCTGCGCACCGAGCCGTGGACAGTGCGGGTGGAGGGGGAATGCGCCAAGCCGCAGGCCTTCGCGCTGGAAGATCTGCTGCGACTGATGCCGATCGAGGAGCGCATCTACCGCTTCCGCTGTGTGGAAGGCTGGTCGTTCGTGGCCCCGTGGGACGGCTTCGAGCTGGGCCGGCTGCTCAGACGGGTCGAGCCCACCAGCCGGGCGAAGTTCGTGGTGTTCGAATCCATCCATGACCCGGAGCACCTGAAGATGCAGCGCACGCCGCTGCTGGACTGGCCCTATACGGAGGGATTGCGACTGGATGAGGCCATGCATCCGCTGACACTGCTGGCGGTGGGACTGTATGGCAGGCCGCTGGAACCGCAGAACGGCGCGCCGATCCGGCTGGTGGTGCCATGGAAGTATGGCTTCAAGAGTGCCAAGTCCATTGTGCGCATCCGCCTGGTGGAAAAGATGCCGCAGACCACCTGGATGAAGGCGGCCCCACGGGAATATGGCTTCTACTCGAACGTCAACCCGCATGTGCCCCATCCGCGCTGGTCACAGGCGACCGAACGGCCGTTGGGCAGCTGGTTCAAGAACCGCAGGACGGAGCTGTTCAACGGCTATGCCGAGCAGGTGGCTCACCTCTACCGCGGCATGGATCTGAAGAAGTGGTTCTGATGCGGGTTGCCACGCTCATTCTGCTGACGCTGCTGCCTGCCCTGTGGACGGCATGGGACATGGCCATGCACGGGCCTGGAGCGGAGCCGGCCCGCCGGCTGGAGCATGTCACCGGGGACTGGGCGCTCTATCTGCTGTTGCTGACACTGACGGTGCGTCCGCTGTGGCGCACAATGGGCTGGCGCAGCAGCTTTGTCTGGCTGCGGCGCACAGTGGGGCTGATGGCCTTTGCCTACGCCAGTGTTCACTTGGTGTTCTTCGTGCTGTTCGAGCTGAATCTGGATCTGGGGCAGCTGGTCGCACAGGTGGCGGAGAAGCCCTGGGTGACGCTGGGCATGGCCGCCTGGCTGATGCTGCTGCCTTTGGCGGTGACTTCCACTACCGGCTGGCAGCGGCGGCTGGGCCGGCACTGGGCGCGGCTGCATCAGCTCATCTACCCGGCCACGCTGCTGGGCATTCTGCACTATCTATGGCTGGTGAAGAAGGACATCAGCACGCCGCTGGCGCTGCTGGCCGTCTTTGGCGTGTTGATGGGCTGGCGGCTGTGGCTGCACCGGCG